>JAYVAP010000375.1:0-17675 GCA_043750915.1 Spirosoma sp.
ATCAGAAAGGATTTCAATGGCAAACAATGTACTGACGCGCTCACCCCGGCGGATGGCCTGCTGTTGGTCAGCGGTAAAGTAAGTCAGATCGGGAATCCGTTTACGGGTGCTGTCCACATAAGAATCCATTTCGGCCATCAACTCATGTTTATCGGCAAAAGCGACTGTCCGAATGAACTGGCGAATCAGAAAGCTGGCAATGAAAAGTTCGTTCTGTTTCATGGATTTAGGAATAAGCCGCCCCCGGACAAACTCGAAGTTGCCGTCAGTACCGGGCTGGGTTTGCCACTGCTCAAATTCATCCACGGTTGTCAGGTGCGTGGGCAGGGCGCGGGGCAAATGCTGGATTGCGACCATAGCGTTTTAGCAAGATTGATTCAACCAAATATACAAAAAAGCACCAACGAAACCAATCTACACCCCTGCTCCCAAGCCTTGCCAGCCTGACCGAAACGGCCCAGACCACCCTATCTGACCCTATCTGACTGCCCTGCTGCGCTGTAGTCGGGCAATGTAGACAAACAAACCTAAACCCACGGCCAGCGTAATGGTGCAAAGCAAAAGTTGGCTGCCCGTGGGTTTAATGACGACGATAGCTCCCAGAAACTGCACAAACAGAATGACCTATAACAGCCTGGCAATGAGGTGACGGGGTAATTTGGTGATGACAAAAGCACCCACCGGAGCAAAAAAAACGACCACCGGCACGCAGGCCAGCCACAACTCGAACGACTCCTGGTTGAAGTCCTACAGCACCCCGGCGTGCAGAAAAAAGCCCAGCAGGGTTTCGATGGTCATAATAATCACCGACTAAGGCGTAGCCACTTTCTCGCTTAGCCGCTGGTCTATACGAATGCGTTTGCCCTTAATGAAGCAGCCCGTCAGTCGGATAGCGATTGACGGGCTGCTTTTGACCACAGTAGTGTCGTTGACAATCAGGCTGTTTCCCGGATAAACTCCGGGCTAATGTCCAGGCGCTCATAGCGTTTCTTAGCCAGGTCGATGGTGACACGCCGTTTCCCGGTCATCACCTCAAAAAAACGGGCTGTAGAGACTCTATGATAGTGAGCCATTCTTTCTGCTTCATTTTACGATCAGCCATCTTAATATGGATCATACCCGGCAACGTTTCCGGTATGCGGATGGGCATGAGTGGGATGCTGTCCTCAAATGTTTCGATGGCCACTGCTACTTTAGAAAATTGAGTTTCGCGCTGGGCGTCACATTCAAAGCCTTCACTAATCAGCTTGTCCAACGTGCTTAAGGCCACTTTATGCTCGTCCCGGTTAGCTATTTTTACACTTTTCTGACATCTATCGTTGCCCCATCTATCCTGGCATACTCATCATGATTACCAGCGAAACTGCACCCCAACAACTGAAATGGCCTTACACGAAATGCGCGCCCTGCGCTTTAGCATCGGCCACGAAAGCTTTCACTTTCTGCTCATCTTCTTTCCGGCAAATCATCAGTACATTGTCATATTCGGCCACAATAAAACCATCTAAGCCATTGATGGCCACCAACCGGTTTTTGGGTGTTTTGATGATGCAGTTTTTCGTGTCGTAGAGCATCACATGCCCGTCTATCACATTCTGATCGGCATTTTTGTCGGAGGCTTCGTACAGCGATTTCCAGGTGCCGAGGTCCGACCAGCCGAAATCGCTCAGCACGACGTAGACATTATGGGCCTTTTCCATCACACCGTTGTCGATGGAAATGCTCCCGGTGAGTGAATACGCTTTGTCGATAAACGCTTTCTCGTGCCGGGTGTAGTAGGCGGTGCTTCCTTCGGCAAAAATCTCGGCCACCTCGGGTAAATGCAGGGTAAAGGCGTTGATGATGGCCTGCACATTCCAAACGAATATGCCCGCGTTCCAGACGAATTCACCACTCTCGACAAACTGCCGGGCCAGTTCCAGGTTGGGTTTTTCCAGGAAACTTTTCACCTTCCGAAGGGCCAGGCCACTCCAGGCCGGGCCACGAAGGGATAATTCCTGCCCCTCAGCTGCCTCATCGGACACATACTGGATGTAGCCGTAGCCGGTGTCGGGGCGGCTGGGCTGAATGCCGAGCGTAACCAGTATGTTCTGCTGCGCGGTGGCATCGAGGGCCGTGCGGATGGTTTGCTTAAAGTCGGCCTCTTTCAGGATGATGTGATCGGCGGGGGCTACAATAATATTGGCCTGCGGGTCGCGCTGCGCAATTTTATAGCAGGCATAGGCAATACAGGGTGCTGTGTTGCGGGCAATGGGTTCGCACAGCACCTGATCGTCGGTAAGTTGGGGCAGTTGCTCCTGGCAAAGGTCTTTGTAGAGCGAGCTGGTGACGATAAATATATGTTCGGGTGGACAAATCCCGTCGAACCGGTCGGCCGTTTGCTGGAGCAACGTCCGACCCGTACCGAGCACATCGTGAAACTGCTTGGGATAGCTCGTCCGGCTGAACGGCCAGAACCGCGTGCCGATGCCCCCCGCCATAATAATAACATACGTATGATTCATGGATACTGGACGAAATTGGTAGTGGCGCAAATTTGCTCATTATCTGCCAATTCAGGTCCAAAAAGTTTAGGATTCTTAGCCACCAACCGTTCTTACCAGTCTCCGCCCACAGACCGCAGCAACGCCACAACATACTGCGCTTCCTGACTGCGGAGCTGAACCAGCTGCTGTTCGTTGATCAGAATTGTGCGCTGAGCATCCAGCACCTCTAAGTAGGTGGCCAGGCCGCGCACATACAATTCGCGGTTGTAGTGCTCCGTTCGGCGGGCCAGGGCAATGGTCTGAATTTGTAGGGCCACCTGCTCGCCAGTCAGTTCCAGGTTGTCCAGTGCCGTTTCGGCTTCGCGCTGCGCCAGTTGAAGCTGCTGTTGATAGATTTGCTGATTAGTTTGAATCTGCTGCCGCGCCAGCAGGACTAATTCGCGGTTGCGGTGACCTTCATAAATAGGTACAGATGCGTTTAAACCTACTAAATAGGTGGCACTGCTGGGCGCAAACCACGGCCCGATTCGCCCCGACAACAGCCCGCCCGACCCAACCAGATTTACGCGGGGTCGGGTTGCGGCCTGCTGCACCACGGCCTGAGCATCGGAAACCTGAACCTGCCGGGCAAACTGCTGGAGATCAGGCCGCCGGAGCAACAAGTCGGTGGTTAGACCGGCATACGGAAACAAGGGCACCCTAACGGGCAGCACGCCGGTCACCACCCGAAACGCCGTTGGGTCCTGTCCACACAACTGTGCCAGCCCGTTCACTAATTCGGTGCGGGCACGCTGAAGACCTTTCAGCGTTACGCGCAGCCCGGCATAATCGGTTTCGGCCCGCTGCACATCAATTTGGTTGATAAGGCCCACCCGAAACCGTTCGCGCAGAATGGCCAGTGTTGTGTCGCGGGCCAGCAGGTTTCGCTCAAAAACGGCCTGTTCTTCGTCGTTTCCCCGAACCAGTAAATAGGTTCGCGCAATTTCCGCAGCCAGCGACAACCGAAACGCCCGGTAGTCGGCATCGGAGACCTGCGCCTGCAACTCGGCAACGGTGATGCCGCCCCGGATGCGTTTGAACAAATCCAGTTCATACGTGGCATCAATGGGCAGAAACTGAAACGTACTCAACTGAAAGCGAGGCAGCCGGTCGTTGGCCAGCGGAATGGCAATGGGCCGGTGCTCCGACAGGCTCTGCGTTGTAATGAGGGCCGAGCTACGGATAGAGGGCTGCAAAAACGACTGCGCAATACGTATCCGAACACGGGCTTCTTCCAGCCGACTCAGTGCGGCCCGCAGGTTGGGGCTGTTGCCAATGCCGAGCTGAACCAGCGATGCCAGCATGGGATCGGCAAAGCGATTGAACCCACCCACAAATAGGTCTACTTCGGGGAACCCGTTGGTTAATGCTGTCGTGGCGGGCTGCACTGTATCCATGTTTGGCTGGCGCGTGCTGGCTCCGCCCGCTGGCGAAACCGGTGTATTTTGGGCCTGAACGGATACGCCCAGGCTTATGCACCACAACGAAAAAACGAAAACATACCTCATCGCTGAACGACGGTTTTTTCGGTAACTGCCTGCCGGAAACGCACTTTCTGGCCGTCGCGCAGGCGGTCGTTGGGGTTGGTGACCACGCGCTCCTGGCCGGTTAGCCCACTGGCCGCTTCGATGGTGATGCCATAATCACGCCCAAGCGTAACCGGTACAAACCGAATGTGCTGATCTGGTTCAACCACGACCACACGCGGCCCCTGGGGCGTTATCTGCAAGGCGTTGGCCGGAATGAGCACCGGCGCATCCGCCGAAATCATGCTGAATTTCACCTGACTATACAGACCCGACGGCACCTTCCCACCGGGATTGGGAATGGCCACTTCGGCCAGCAACGTCCGCGAATCGCTCCGCAATGTGCCCGACGTTCGGACAACTTTGCCCGCCAGCGTCTGTTTTAGTTCGGGCACAACAACTGTGGCGGGCATACCCACCTTTACATACCGAAAGTAGGCTTGCGGCACCTCTACAAACACCCGGAGCGTTCCCAGTTCCGACAGGGTGAACAGCGGCTGCGATCCGGGCGAAACTAAGTTGCCGTTTTCGGCGGTGCGGCTGCTGATGACCCCGCTAAACGGTGCCCGAACCTGCTGGAGATTTTTCAGGGCAAGCAGCCGACCGAGGTTAGCTTTGGCCACCGACACACCCGACCGGCGCGTGTCGATGTCCTGCGTGGCAACGGCACCCGGCAGTTTCACGCTCTCCAAACGGTCGAGGTTGGTTTGGGCCAGTTGCTGATCGGCTCTGGCACGGGCAATATCCTGGTCAAGTTCGGGCGCGTCGATGGTAGCCAGCAACTGGCCTTGTTTCACCTGCGCCCCAATATCGACATACCACCGGCGCAAAAATCCCTGCGTGCGGGCGTAGAGGGGTGTTTGCCGATGAGGCTGAATCTGGCCGGGTAGGGTCAGGCCGGTCGTGTCGGATGCGTGCCGGAGCGGTACCACATGCACCAGTGGCACGCGGCTTTTCTCGGCGTTGGCTTCGGCCTGAAGCTGGCTGGCATTGCGCATCCGGGGCAGCACACCCGCAAAAACGAACAGGGCAGTCAGCAGCAGCAGCGGGATGATGATTTTCAGCAATTTCATGGGTAAATAAATCAGTCGATGAGCAGCCAACGGGTAAAAAAACGACCCGCTTTCCCCGTTCACCCGTTCGTTTTTTCGGTTGTTATCTGGGCAATATGCAGGATGGCTTCCCGGTCTATCGGTCCATACAAATGCGGAAACCGGTCGCCGTTGGAAGCTTCTTCGTAGCGGAGTTCGGGCGTTAGTTTGGCCGGGTCGATGTGCAGCAGCAACAGGTCCGGCGTGTTCTGGTAGTACCGCTCCAGCACTCCGGCAATCTGGTGTTGCTCCGACAGGTGAATAAATCCCTCGGTCTGCAAACTATCGGCCTCGTAGCCGGGCTGGCCGGCGAATTTCGCCCAGTTTTCCGACGAAACGATGTGGTAAATAATAGGCATGGTTAACTGTTTTGGTGATGGTGGACGTTTGTTTTTCGAACCAGATAACTGAATACCACCGGTACAAACAGCAGCGTCGTGATGGTGGCCAGGAGCAATCCGCCAATGACGGCCCGGCCCAGGGGCGCGTTTTGCTCTCCGCCTTCGCCCAGCCCCAGCGACATCGGCAGCATCCCGATAATCATGGCAATGGCCGTCATCAGAATGGGCCGTAACCGGGTTCGGCCTGCTTCTAAAGCCGCTTCAGTGGCGTTTCCGTTCACGGCGGGCAGGTGGTCTTTGGCAAAGCTAATCAGCAAAATACTATTGGCCGTGGCAACACCAACGCTCATAATGGCCCCCATCAGCGATGGGATGCTGAAGGTGGTGCCCGTCAGAAACAACATCCACACCATCCCGCACAACGCCCCCGGCAGGGCCGTGATGATGATGAACGGATACCGAAACGACTGAAAATTAACTACCATCAGCAAATAAACCAGCAGAGCGGCAAATGCAATGCCCAATCCCAGCCGACTAAATGCACTTTCCATACTCTCGATCTGCCCCCGAATATTCAGGCTGTTTCCCGGTTTGAGCCGGGTTTTATAGTCGGCAACCAGCGCATTGAGGGCCTTCGCCACCGAACCCAGATCGGTTTTTTCGACGGATGCATACACGTCGTAGGTGGGCTGCGTATTTACGCGGTTGATAATTACCGGCGCGGTGGTTCGTTTCACGGTGGTCATGTTGCTCAGCAGCTGGGGCGTTAGCAGACCGGACACAACGGGGGTTCGGAGTAGCTTTTCATAAGAATCCAGCCGGTAGGGCGGGGTTTGAACGGCAATCAGGTAGGGAAATCCCGTTACCGGATCCGGCCAGAAGTTGGGCCGCGTCTGGCCGGTGCCGCTCAGCGAAATGTTCATGTTTGTGGCCACCCGCTGCTCGGTCAAACCAAACTGCGTGGCCCGCTCCCGGTCCACCTCCAGGAACAGTTCCGGCGCATCGAGCACCTGATGCAGGTGAACATCCACCGCGCCGGGAATCTGGGCCACCTTGTCGCGCAGCTCGCGTGCCACGTTGAGGTTGTTGGCCCGGTCGAAACCCGACACCTGCACGTCGATGGCCGATGTCAGACCAAAGTTCAGAATCTGACTCACAATGTCGGCAGGCAAAAAAAAGTAGGTTACTTCGGGCATTTCTTCGCGCAGCCGCGCCCGAAGCGTATGAATGTACGCGTCGGTAGGCTGCGACCGTTCGTCGGTCAGCGAGATCAGTAACTCGGCATCGGCCGAACCCAGGGCTGAGTTATCCGTAAAAATGAAGTTGTACCGTTCCGAGGTAAGCCCGATGTTGCTGATGATAGAGCCTACCTCATCTTCGGGAATCACCCCGCGCACGATTTCGGCGGTTTGGGCAGCCACCTGCTCGGTGGCTTCGAGCCGCGTGCCCGCCGGTGCCCGCAGGTGCAGCTTAATTTGTCCTGCATCGACGCGCGGAAAGAAATCCCGCCCCACAAACGGCACCAGAATAGCCGTAAAAACCACCACGCCCACAAACACGGCCAGCACCGTCCGGCGGTTGGTGAGTACCCACGCCAGCACGGCCAGGTAGCGAGCCTGAAACCGGTCGAAACCACGATTAAATTGTTTATACAAACTGTCTCTGCCCGTTGCCCCTTCCCTCCCTTCAGAATTGGGCGTGGGATGAGGTGAGTTGCGCAGCATCAGGTCGGCCAGGGCAGGCACCAGCGTCCGCGAAAGTATATAGGAGGCCAGCATGGCAAAAACAACGGCCTCGGCCAGCGGCCCGAACAAAAATCGGGCAGGACCTTCCAGAAACAGCACCGAGGTGAAAACGATGCAGATCGTGAGCGTCGATACCAGCGTTGGCGTGGCAATTTGCTGCGCTCCTTCCAGAATAGCCTGCCGCAGCGGCAGCCCTAACTCTTCGTTGCGGTGAATATTCTCGATGGTCACGGTGGCATCGTCGACCAGAATGCCAATGGCTAAGGCCAGGCCACCCAGGGTTTGGATATTCAGTGTTTCGCCCAGCAGATAAAGCATAATGAGCGACGACAGAATCGAGAGCGGAATGGAAACGGCTACGATGAGGGTGCTGCGCCAGTTGCCCAAAAACAGCAGAATCATGGCCGCCGTCAGCAAACCCGCAATCAAGCCTTCGACCAGCACCCCCCTGATGGAGGCCCGCACAAAAACAGACTGGTCGAAGAGTTCCTGAATTTTCAGGCCCGATGGCGCAGCCGCCCGGACAGTAGGCAAAATCTGGTTACGAATTTTATCGACAACCTGCGTGGTCGATGCGTTGCCGGTTTTAACGATGCTCATCAGCACGCCTTTGCTGCCGTCCTGTTTCACAATGTTGGTTTGCACGGCGGATCCGTCGTGAACGTTGGCCACGTCGCGCATATGCACGGTGGTGCCGCCAATAGTTTTTATGGGCACATCGTTAAGTGCCGTGATAACGTCGGGTTTGGCGTTCAGCCGGACATTGTATTCGCGGTCGGCCAGCCGGATGGCACCGCTGGGCAAAGTCAGGTTTTGCGCCGAAACGGCCGCCACTACCTCTTCGGGCGTTACGTTGTAAGCCACCAGCTGGTCAGGCTCCAGATCGACCGCTATCTGGCGCGTTTTCCCCCCAAATGCCTGCGAGAGTCGGCTACCCGCTACGGTTGAAATCTGGGGCCTGACGCGGGTTTGGGCGTAATCGGTAATCTGAGATTCGGTCAGGCTATCGGACGAAAGGCCCAGCTGCAACACCGGCACGTCGGTCGCATTATAACGAACAATGAGGGGCGGCTGCGTGCCGGGCGGCATCCGGACCAGAATCGTTTGCGAGATGGCCGTTACCTGCGCAATGGCTTCCTCGATTTTGACCGTCGGCTGAAAAAACAGCTTGATGGCCGCCGTACCGTTATACGTTTGCGATTCGACCCGCTGAATATCGCCAACATTGTTGATGATGGATGTTTCGGAAAAGTTTGTAATCATCTTCTCCATCTCGTTGGTCGACAGGCCAGTATAGCCCCACAGCACCGACACAACCGGGATGTTGATGCGCGGAAAAATATCCGTCGGCATCTGCGAAATCGACAGCCCGCCCATGATCATAATGAGCAGCGTCATAACGGCAATGGTATACTTTTTTTCTAACGCTAAACGAACAATCCACATAAAGCGGGCGACTAAAACAAGCAGGAAGAGAAAACAAATGCGTATAATTACTTACCCAGAAACTAAGTAATCATGCACATTATCAGCAGGTTACGAAAATATAGCTGTTTCTTTAACTAAAGCGTTGGCAAGTTAGTTGCACGAACACTAAAAGTTGACGGCTGAAATTAGTTCGTTTCCGAAAAGTTTTTCGCCCGGCAAACCGCCCCCGTCGAGTCATCCGAAATCTGCGCAACCCAGCTGTTTTCTGCCCCAAACCCGCCGGACAAGGATATCATGCCCGGATTGGGGCTGGCTCGGGCGAAGTTGCCCCCAGGGTATCGGCATTCGGGGAAAATGGTCGTATTTTTGCCCTGTCAACCAAACAAAGTCAACTCATGCCGAAGGCACAAATGAATACCGACAAGGGCACGATGCTCATCGAATTTTACGAGACCGATGCCCCCAAAGCGGTCAACAACTTTATTACATTGGCAAAAAAAGGATTTTACGACGGCGTGAAATTTCACCGGGTCATTCCTAACTTCATGATTCAGGGGGGCGACCCCACCGGCACCGGCTCGGGTGGTCCGGGCTACTCCATCGACTGCGAGTTGACAGGACCCAACCAACACCACGACCGGGGTGTGCTGTCCATGGCGCACCGGGGCCGCAACACGGGTGGTTCGCAGTTTTTTATCTGCCACAGCCGCCAGATCACCGCCCACCTTGATGGTGTCCATACGGTTTTTGGCAAAGTGATCGATGGTCTGGATATCATCGACCAGATTCAGCAGGGCGACAAAATCAACAGCATTACGGTGCTGGAAGAAACCGTGTAGTAAGTGGGGTTGTGGTGGCTGGCAGGGAACCATATCCGCACCAGCCACCACAAATCCCTACTCAAGTCAGGAATAAGCGGGTGTTTTGCGCCCCATAAAGCCCACAACGGCTAACACTACCGCCACCACCACACCCACCCAGGCCGCTATTCGGATAGAACTGTAGGCGGACTGCTCGGCGGCAATGGCTGCGTAGGCCCAGGCAAACACCAGAATGTAAGACACGCTCCGGTAGCGGTTGAAAATCCAGGCACCCACCACCAAGCCCACAATTAGTATGCTGATGGCCCAGGTTTGCTCGCTCAGGCCCAGTAAACTAAATTCGGTCGACTTCAAAAATACGGCTACATTCAGGATGGTGGCTACGGTGAGCCAGCCAAAGTAAATGGAGAATGGGATCCGGGCCAGCCAGGTTTCGGCGGTCGATGCGGGTGATTCGGGCAGGGTCGCGTCCAGGTCAGGGGCTACCGTGGGGACGTTGGCCCCCATTAGCAGCCGCTGCTCGATAATGGCCACCGAAAACAGCATCACCAGAATCACAATCAAGGCAATGCTAATCCGTTCATTGTTGAACAGCGGACTCCAGATGGCGTTGCAGAGCGTGTTGAGCACCACCCACCATCCTACGGCCCTAAAACGCGGATTGGTCCGTTGGGCGGGCAGTGCCTGGTAGATGGCGAAGGCCAGCAGCCCCAGAAAAATAAGCCCCCAGATGGCAAATGCGTAGCCCGCCGGCGTAATCAGCGTATGGAATTTGTCGGAAATCTCGCCGTTGGTTAGCCCGCCAAAGGCACGGGCATTGGAGAGATAGTTCATCACAATCATTGTAACAACACTGAAAACGACCAGAAACTGGCGGAGTTTATCGTTTTGCATAACAAGCGAACGGGGTTGGTGTCTCTCGACAACCAACCCCGTTCGCATTGTGTTTAAACCCGATTACAATTCCAGAATCTTAATTTCGGTCCGGCGGTTGCGCTGATGCTCCTCCTCGGTCTTTGCATTTTTAACCACTAACCGGGTTTCGCCGTAGCCTTTGGCCACCAACCGGTCGGCCGTAACGCCCTGCGACACAATATAATCGACGGCAGCTTTGGCCCGATTTTGCGACAACCGCTGGTTATAGGCATCCGTATCACGGGCATCGGTGTGGGAACTCAGCTCGAGTTTAAGCGTTGGGTTGTCTTTCAATACCACTACAATCTTGTCGAGTTCGGGTGAGGCATCGGCCCGGATGTTGAACTTGTTCAGGTCGTAATAAATATTTTCGAGCACAAATGTTTTATTAACAGTCGATCTGTCGAGCAAAACGGGCACGTAAAACGTGGTGTCGGTTTGGGGTTTGGTCAGGAACAGTTGTGGAATGCGTTTCCCCTGCATCGTAAAAGTTTCCCGGCGCGTAAGGTAACCCCGGCGTTCGGCCAGAATGGTGTAGTCTTTGCCTTCCTGCAACGGATATTTGCCAAACGTGCCACTCTCGCCCGTGGTCACTTCGGCAATGGGCTGCCCGGTGGCATCGTCCAGAATGCGAACCCGGGCCGAATCGAGCGGCACCACCGGCGACTCGTTTACCGAAACCGTACCGGCCAGAAAATACCGAACCGTCTTGGGCATGTCTTTGAGTTTGTCCTGCGTAATGGTCGTCGTGTCAGCAATCGGGCCTTCCTGAAAAAAATAAATATCATCGTCACCTTTGCCGCCCGGCCGGTTCGAGGCCAGAAACCCCTTTGTCGACTCAGTATAGATCAGGCCAAAATCGTCGGCGGGTGAATTCACCGGCTGCCCCATGTTTTCCACCCGCGTAACACCCCCCGAGCGCGTGGCTACAAACACATCTAACTTGCCCAGTCCCGGATGCCCGTCGGATGCGAAATAGAGTTTGGCATTGGGTGCCACGTAAGGAAACATCTCGTCGCCGGGTGTATTAATGTCGCGGCCCATATTCACCGGCCGCCCAAACCGTCCCGATGCGTCGATGCTGGTGCGGTAGAGGTCGATGCCACCGGCACCACCGGCGCGGTTGGAAGCAAAATACAGCGTTTTGCCATCGGCCGAAAAAGCGGGCGAGCCATCCCAGGCGAGCGAATCGCTGATGGGTAACCGGGCGGGTTGGCTCCAGGCATTGCCCTCTCCTAACCGGCTGATATACAGGTCAACATCAACGCCCCCTTTGCGCTTACCCGTATTACCCCGGGCCAGAATCATCATTTTCCCGTCTTTCGAGAAAGCCGGGGTTCCCTCGTTGGCATCGCCCTGAAAAATACTTGTGCTGAACAGTTCCGGGGCCGCCGGGCTGGGGGTGCCGGTGCTGCCGGTTTCGTCGGGCCGTGCTTTTCCCAACTTGGTTCGATAGACACCCAGCATGGACTGCCCGTTGTTTTTGTAGATCTGCTCTTTGCGCGATGCGGTAAAAACCAGTTCGTCGCCCCGCATAACGGGCGCAAACTCGGCCCCGGCAGAGTTAATTTCTGCCAGGTTGCGGAGTGTGATCAGCGACTTATTCCGGGCGATAACGTCGATAACTTTCAGGGTTTCTATTTCGCGTTTGGCCTTCTCGAGCACGGGTTTGGCCGTGGTTTTGGGTGCATTGGCCACATACTGCTGCAACTGCGCCAGTGCCCCCGCATAATTTCCCTGCGATTTGAGGGCGTAGGCGTAGTGGAAACGGGCATCGGGTTCGGTGGTGTTGGCTTCGAGGGCTTTCTGGTAGAATGGCGCAGCCTCGCCAAAGCGGTTCGACAGGCGGTATGATTCGGCCATGTAGTAGTTTAGCCGGGCGGGGTCGGTAGGGACTTTGGCGGCTTTCTCAAACTGACTCAGTGCCAGGTTATAATCCCCGGCATCGTAGTAACGAACGCCTTTTTTGTAGGCCTGCATGGCTGAATTACAGCCCGTTAGGCCAATAGCTACGCAAAGTGCCACCAGCAGCGCAGACAACGTATTGGTTTTCATAAAGGTCGACGAGCAAAAATTGGCTTTCCCGCCCTGTTAACCCTGTTTCGGCGGGACTTTCTTGTAACGATTACAATTCGTTTTTATTGGGGAATGTTCCGGGTGGCTATTCCGGGCGGGCAAAACCCATACCGCCTGAAACCGGGCAGGCGTTGAAAATTGTCCGCCGGCACTTGTCCACGGGCGTGACAACCGGAATTTATTCAGGTATTTTGTCGATAACCAGGATAAATCAACTGATTTTATCTAACTTACGGACGTTTATTTCGTTATCAACTTGGACTACATAATCTGAACAACCATGAAGAAGTTGCTCTACGTGCTTTGCCTGTCGGTGTCGCTGATGGGCCTGAATGCCTGCAAGAAAAATGCCGACCCGGCACCGGACCCCGTGGTAGGAAGATGGACCCTACAAAGAATCCGATTCAGTGGATATCCGGCCCCATTTACCACATTGAATGCCGACCGGCCTGTTAGTGCTTACGGCATCTCGGGTAGCGTAAATGTAAAAAGTGATAAGTTATTTACGGAGACCTTCAACAACGGTCAACGTGTTTCTGACTTTAAAGGAAACTGGGATTTCAGCAATAATACATTGCAGTTAAAGTATGAAACGGGTGATAGTGAGGACTACCAGTTGGATACTACCCAGGATCCCATTCAATTAATCTCAGCAGCTACAGCCGCAAAAGATTCGCTTAGAGCTTCTCCAACCAGCCCGGTGCAAGTTGTACCGTACAAAATTCAATTTGTTTACACTAAGTGACTTGATTTGAGTAAGCGTAGATTTAGTTCGCACTTAACTGATCACGCCAAAATTCGCTTATACCAACAGGGCTTTCTTATAAAAACCTGAAGTCAAGGTTTTGGGGTGTTTCGAAGGACTTTATCTTCATGTAATGTCGAAACTCCCGCTTCGAGAAAGACAAAGTTACCTGATTTTCCGCCCGAAGCTGGTGCTTCAGCACTACATCAAAGACAGAAATCGCTCATTTTGCCGTCAAAAATGGGACCTCATTTTTCACAAGAAAGCCCTGGTTCGGCCCTGCTTTGGTATCCCCGGTGCAGGGCCGAACTGTTTTCAGGTTAATTGGCTAAAAGGACTATTTCCAAAATAATAAAGCGGTATTTTACTTGTATTCGGAATTATTTGCCTACTTTTCGGGTGTTAGATACAGTAATAAAGAATGCGTTGCCAGGAAAGTTAAAACGTTTAATTTTATCTTAGAATCCGCCAAATTACTCCCTGCTGCTATGTCATCGAACCTTACCCGCCGGAACTGGCTTCGTGCCAGTGGCCTGCTCACTGCCGGTTTAAGCACCGGCTTCCGCTTCACCTTGGCGGCACCGGTTACAGCCACCGGGCAATCGGTGTTTACCGATGAGTTTGCGCTCCTGCGTAATGCTGGCTTGCAAACGCCCCCCGATACATTGCCTAAATTAAGGGCACGGCTGTTTGCCAATGAAAATCCGCTCGGCATTGCCCCCAGCGCCAAAGAAGCCCTCGTTAAGGCCGCCGACTCGGGCAACCGCTACGCCTGGACGGAGTTTGCCCAGTTGAAAAATATGATTGCAGCCGACGAAGGCGTTAAACCCGCCAATATACTGCTGTCGCCCGGCTCGTCGGATATTCTGATGGCCGCAGCCACCCACTTTGCCAGCCAAAAGGGGACCATCCTGACCAGTGCCATGACTTATGACGACCTGCTGGAGCGGGCCGGTAAACAGGGTGCCAAAATCGTGGCCCTGCCCATGACCAAAGATTACAAGTTCGATCTGAACGCGATCAAAGCCGCCATCACGCCCGATGTGAAGCTGGTCTATATTGTGAACCCCAACAACCCAACCGGCACCATCATTCCGGCGGCTGAACTGGAAGCGTTTTGCCGCGAGGTATCGCCCAAAGTGCCGGTGTTTTTGGATGAAGCCTACATAGACTTCTACGACCCTGCCGACCGCCCCAAATTGGGCAAGCTCGTTGCCGAAGGGCTGAACGTGATACTGGCCCGGACGTTCTCCAAAATTCATGGCTTTGCCGGGCTTCGGTTAGGCTACGCCCTGGCCACGCCCGAGATGCTGAAACTGATTAAACCTTATACCAACGGCGAATTTGCGGTCAGCATCACCACGCTCATGGCCGGGGTTGCCAGCTACAAAGACAAAGCCTGGCAAAACCACTGCCGTGCCGAAAACGCCAAAGCCCGCACCTATACCGCCAAAGCCCTCACCGCCCTGGGCTACGACGTGATCCCGTCGGCCGCTAATTTCATGCTGTTCCCGATTCGGATGAAAACAAAAGTGTTTGAAGATCAGATGTTTGCGCAGGGAATTGGCATCCAAACCCGCACCTTCGACAATCAGCCCTACTGCCGCGTCAGCATTGGCACGATGGACGAAATGGCGATGTTTATGGAAAGTTTCAAAAAAGTGGTGGGCTAAAGTTGAGCCGCCCGTCTTCAGTCGACGGTCGTTCAATACAGATAAGCACTACCACCAACCGGAGACGGGCGGCTCAACAAATTTATGACGCGACGCGATTTTGTTAATGCAACCAGTGCCAGTTATGCCAGTTTGCTGGCGTGGGGATTGCTTCAGCCAGCACCGGCATCGGCCCTTCATTTGCCCCCCAACGGCCAGCAACAGGACGGCAAAGGCCGTAAAGTAATAATCCTGGGAGCCGGGCTGGCTGGCATGGCCACCGCCTACGAACTCGGCAAACTCGGCTACGACTGCACCGTGCTCGAAGCCCGCTCCCGCCCCGGAGGCCGCGTCTGGACGGTGCGGGGCGGCACCCGCGAAACTGAACTGGGTGGCCCGGCGCAAACCTGCCAGTTCGAGGAAGGTAATTATTTCAATGGCGGGGCGGCCCGGATTCCGCACCATCACCAGCTGACGCTACAGTATTGCCGCGAGCTGGACATACCCCTCCAGATATTCAACGGCAACAACGAAGCCGCTTACCTCTATAACAACGGTGGAACCGGCGAACTGGCCAACCGGCGCGTGCGCATCAAAGAATACCACAACGACATGCGCGGCTACACCGCCGAACTCCTGACCAAAGCCCTCGACCAGTCGGCACTGGATCAGCAATTGACAAAAGAAGATGTTGAGAAATTAGTCGATTTTCTAAAAAACGAAGGCGAACTCAACACCGCCCACCTCTATAAAGGCACCAACCGGCGGGGCTACAAAGCCAAAGCCGAACCCGGTGCCGGACCTACGCCCGGCACCCAGGCCGACCCCTTCGGGCTGACCGACCTGCTGCGGTCGGGATTTACGCAGCCGGTGTTCTATAACGTGGGCGACTACATTTATGAACAGCAAACGACACTGCTGCAGCCCGTTGGCGGCATGGATGCCATTCCAACAGCCCTGGCAAAGAAATTAGGGGGAAAAATTATTTTCAACGCCCCGGTTTCGGAACTGCGCAAGACGGAAAACGGCGTTCGGGTGGTGTATGGACAGGCCGGGAAAACCACGGAGCTAACCGCCGAATTCTGCGTTTGCACGTTGCCGCTGCCCATGCTCAAAAACCTCGAATCGGACCTATCCGGAGCGGTCAAACGGGCGGCAGACTTTGTGCCCTACATCAAAACCGGCAAAATTGGTCTCCAGTTCAAGCGCCGGTTTTGGGAAGAAGATGACTGGATTTACGGCGGCATCTCACGCACCAATCTGGATATCAACCAAATATGGTACCCGTCATCTGGGTTTCAGGCCCGCAAAGGCGTGCTCATTGGCTACTATAATTTCTACGGTCGGGCCGAAGCGGTGGGTGCCCTGCCCATTGCCGACCGCGAGAAACTGGCCCTAACCCAGGGCGCAAAAATTCATCCCCAGTATCCGGCGGAGTTCGAGAATTCGTTTTCGCTGGCCTGGCACCGCATTCCCTACAGCGGGGGCGGCTGGGCCACCTACGACGAGGCTTCGCGCAAGAAATACTACCCCGCCCTGCTCGAACCCGACGGCAACATTTACTTTGCCGGGGAGCACACCACCTACCTGACCGCCTGGATGGCCGGGGCATTCACATCGGCCCGCCGGGCGGTAGAATCCATCCACGCACGGGTTGGCGAATACACAAAAAAATAAACTGTTTCCAACAAAGACAATGAAAAAGAACCTACTTTCCCTACTGCTGTTTCTGGCCTGCGCCACCGCTACCCAACTCCTGAGCCAGCGTGTTTGCGCCCAAACAGCCATGCCAGCACCTGCGGGCATGACCCTGGATCAACTCAAGGCGGTGAAATCCATTAAAATCGCCAACCTCGACAAAGATACCTACCTGAAATCGGGGGCGTTTATTCTGGATCGCTACGAAGAACGACCCGCATACGTGTTTAACTACACCGACGGTATTACCCGCAAAATCTATCTCTACAAGATTTTTTCGGCCCAGGACACCAAAGACCTCGGTTTGCTGGCCATCTACCAAAACGGCAAAACCAACGAACTAAAACCCTTCGTCATTCCCGGTGCTTCGGCCGACCGTAAAGCGTGGGATGCCTACATTGACGACCTTAAGTACGTGGGCGAAAAGGAGCCGGGCCTGATGTCGGCACTTACCTTCGTACTCTCGCGCGAGATGGCCGGTTTGCTGGCAGGCGATTCGGGAAAAACGGACGAGGGCGGAGCAAAAAAGAAAGAAGAGTACAACTTCTGCTTTGCGCCCGATGCACCCGTTATGCTACCCAACGGCTCGGCCAAAAACATCAGTACCGTTGGCGTGGGCGATTTGGTGCTGGGCTATAATGCAAAAACAAAAACCTTTGCACCCACCCGCGTCACGCAGGTAGACACCCACCAGGGCAGTTTCGTGCTGGCGGGTGTGTGGCTGGTTCAGGCCCATGAAGTCGCGGCCAGCAACCGGTCCAGATTGCCGGTACCGGTTCTGTTCGAAGCCACGGCCAATCACCCCGTGCTGACCCAAACAGGCCGTAAACCGCTGGGCGACCTGAAATCGGGCGAAACGCTGTTCCGAATAGAAAACGGCCAGTCTGTTCAGTATCGGATTGTAGGGGTTGAGCAGGCCGGACGGTCGGTCACAACTGTCTATAACCTGACGACCCAGACCGGTGGTTATGTCATTGGCGGAACGGTAGTGCTGGATAAATAAAAGCGGGTATAAATCGGCTACTCGTGCCTTCTCTTCGCTTGCATAGAACTCCCCGAAAAACGAGCTACCCCGCTTATCGTCGACGATAAGCGGGGTAGCTCGTTTTTCG
>JAYVAP010000376.1:0-3965 GCA_043750915.1 Spirosoma sp.
GTTGGCATCCGTGGTGAGCATCCGAACGCCCACCACTTCCCGGGCCAGATAGGGGCTGGCGGTTCCGGCGGCTTCGGTCGTTGACGCGTTGTCGCCCGTGGAGCAGGAGATCAGGCAAAGCACCGGAAAAGCAAGTATCAGGGTTGTAATCTTCATAATTCAGTTAAGAAAGCCCAAAATTAACGTTTTCTTCTATACAATCGGAATCGCTCCGTTGTTTGGCCCCGGCCGGATTTGTTTTTATTGGCGTGGACCATTACTGGATTGGGGTTATTCGGCTGCCGGTTCCAGACCCGACAAAAGCTGCCTGGCCAGTGTGGTCAGGCCAACGGTGGCCGGCTCGGCAATACATGTTACGTTGGCCCGCTGGTGCATGGCAGGCGTGTTGGGATCGACAACGTAAACGGGTATGCCCGCCCGAACAGCGTAGACCAGACCGGCTGCCGGGTATACATTGAGCGAGGTGCCCACCACAATCAGGATATCGGCTTCGTTGGCAACCGCCAGGGCCACATCCATCATGGGCACGGCTTCGCCAAACCAAACGATATGGGGGCGCAGGGGCGACCCTTTTTCGCAGAGATGATTTTTTTTTATTTCCCAGCCGTCGATATCATACACCAGCGATTCATCCGTGGTGCTGCGGGCTTTAAAGAGTTCGCCGTGGAGGTGAATCACGTGGGCAGAGCCGGCTTTTTCGTGGAGGTCATCAACGTTTTGGGTAATAATCGTTACGTCGTAATGCTCCTCCAGGGCTACCAGTGTCCGGTGGCCCGCGTTGGGCTGAACGCTCAGGGCCTGCTTTCGGCGTTGATTGTAAAAATCCTGGACCAGATCGGGATTTTTTTGCCAGGCTTCGGGCGTGGCCACGTCTTCGATGCGGTGATTTTCCCACAGCCCGTCGGACGCGCGAAAAGTAGGAATACCGCTTTCGGCACTGATCCCCGCACCCGACAGCACAACTATTTTCTGACGTGTTTTCATGCACACAAGATACGAAAATGATAGGGGTTAACCGTCTTTCAAGAAATGGCGGGTAACGGAATCTGATCGAAAAAACGCGTGATGGCCCGCATCGACCGGACCGTTGCCCGGCGCCAGCCCCGCAGCACTACCGGCTCGGCCTGCTCACCGTAGGCCGGAGAAACGTGGGCCAAGGTAGGGTTGGCGTGGAGCGCAACGGCTTGCCGGTAGGTGGCGAGCAAAGCCCGCACATCGGGCCGGTTGGCTAAGCGCAGTCGATTTTGATTGAAAAAAAAACCTTCGTCAGCGTTGAACAACCCTTTGGCATTAAAAAATACCAGCGGCTGTGCATGCCCCGGTCCGGTTACCTGCCAGCCTGCGCCCCCGGTTTGCAGTGTTCTTTCGGGCAGGTTCCACAGGGCCACGTGCCAGCCAGGGTTTTTTATGGTTTTAATGGCTTGAAAGAACACTGGCAGATGCATCAGCCAGAGCTGGTCGGTGCATAACCCGGCGCAGAAGTCGATATACGCCCGTGTTTCAACCCGGTCCTGCCACCATGTCAGCAGCCGCTTTGTTTCGGCGGATCGGCGGAAGACCAGAAAATCGGCACTGTAAAGTCCAATGTTCTGAAAAAACTTCTCGTCGGGCCCGGCCTGGATGGGCCCGGCCAATCCCGGCCGGGCTTGGTTGCCAGGTTGTTGAGTAATGTGGGGTGTTAGCAGAAGATTGGCTTCGGCGAGCTGATCCCACACCGAAGTCAGCGAATGCATAAACAGCACGTTTGGGTCGGCATATATCAACCGGGAGACATCGGGATAACGCCTGAAAACGTCAATGATGAACGCCGGTTTGCAGGCAGCGGCAAACTCGGTGGGGGTGTAGGTGGCCGAGCGCGTTGCCAGCAGGGGTGCAGACAGCACGGTGCTGATGGGCCGTATCGGGTAAGGCGATACGAAGTTGGGGGGCAGCTGCGCCGGGTCGTCGATCAAACCAATCAGGAAAGGCTCTGGCTGGCTGTTAACATCAGTGGTGTGGCGCAAAAAGCTGTCGCCCAGCGCAAAAGCCTGGGGTAGCTGGTGGATGGTAGCGAGGGTTATTAACACAGTGGGCGCAAAGCTAACTTATTCGAGCAAATCGCCCAACGCGGCTAAGTAAGGAGCATACCAGTTGGCCGATGCATCGGCATAGCGTTTGTATTGACCTTCCTGCAACGCTTTCAACACGGGCAACAGGCGCTTCGTTCGTTGGTGGGGCAGGCAACTGCGCATGGTGAAGTGGGCCAAACGCCGGTGTAACGGGGTTAAGCCGGGTGCGCCGGCGGGCACGCGCTCGCTCAACAAATGGCTGATGGTGGCTAACTGCACTTGTTTTTCGAGCAGGGGCCCCAGTTTTCGGGCGCGATGCCGACCAAACCGGTCCTGTAGCCGAATCGTTTCCTGAGGTTCTTCCTGCCGTACGCCCACCTGTTGCTGGGCGTGGGTGCGGTAGAGTTGCAGGGGTTGATCAATGAAATGGGTGCCTGCGCAGGCCGCCGAAACCAGCCCCAGCCAGCCATCATAAATGTAGCCCGGTATGGCATCGGGAATGGGGAGCAGCGTTGTCAGAAACGACCGCCGAACCACCGTGGCGCAGCCCATAACGCGGTTGCCGTCGAGCATAATTTCCATCGACTCGCCGGCCTGCCAGCGTGCCTGCGTATGGTCGTCGAACCGAATCCACTCCCAAAACCGGTTCTGGCGGCCCACCAGCTCCTCATCGGTTACCCAGGCATCGCAGAAGGTGAGCTGAGCATCCGCATGATCGGTCATGTAGCGGGCCATGGTGCCAATTTTCTCCGGAAACCATTGGTCGTCCTGGTCGCAGATGAAAATAAAATCGCCCGTACAGTTCTGTAGTACCTGCTCAAAGTTTTTGTTATAACCCAGCCGTTCTTTGTTCTGGATGATACGAACCGGGAAGGGGGCTTCGGTGGCAAACTGACGCAGCAGGGCAACGGTGCCGTCGGTCGATTGGTCGTCGCAAATAATTACTTCATCGGGTTGCTGGTGCTGGTCGAGCAGACTCTGCCACTGGGTGGGTAGGTGTTTTTGTCCGTTGTAGGTGCAAAGGGCAACTGAGCAGGTTGGGCGGGCCGGGGCCATATTATCGTTTTATATTTCGTAGCCGTAGCGGGCAAAAATAGGTCGCCAGTAGGCTGTTTCATGGATGTCCCATGCGTGACACCCGAAGGGCAACTGACCGCCATTATAGTGGTCAACGGCTCGCTGCGGGTAAAATTCGACTGAAAAATGCAGTGCTTCCCGATAATCAGGGATGCGCAGCCAGGGCCAGTACCGGTTCACTTCGATGCCCCAGAATACATCTTCGTTATACTGGTGATGATGAATGCTCTCGTAGGCATCAATTTCACGGCGAAACCGGGCTAAACACCGCAACATGGCCGGCACACGCCGAAGCGAGAGTCCCCCGTTGCCCACGCTGTTCTGACTGATAATTTCGCGCGGGGTAATGCCATCGTCTTTCTTTAAATCCAGCCGCGTAGCCACTTTTTGCCTGATCCCAAACAGAATCCGGTCGCGCCAGCCCGTGAAATCACGGTCCCGAAGCCAGGGAGCACCCACGTAATCGTAGCCCCGCCGACACCAATCGGCCAGTTCGTCCCGAAAAACAAACGCGTCCAGTTGATAAATCAGGATATAGTCTACATCCGTGAAAGCCCCGTAAAACTGCTCGGAAAGCATCAGCCGGTTGTAACCCTGTATATCAGAGAAGTACGTATCAGCGAACGTTTTGGACTGCAAAGTTGGACAAAATTCTCTGTACAAGGAAATATCCAGTGAATGAGGGGCCACTAAATAAGTTTTGTAGTGACCTAAAACGCGCAAACACTGTGTTAGCGAAATAATCTCGTAGGGGGTGAGGGCCGATTTGTAAACGGGAATAACAACGGCGACACGCCCTGGGGCGGAATGGTTCATGCAAGGGTTGGCTGGCCGAGTTGC
>JAYVAP010000377.1:0-3747 GCA_043750915.1 Spirosoma sp.
GTCAAAATATCAGGAAATTAGGGCTACGTCAGGTGGCCTATGGTCTCGTTTCTTCGGATTCAGGGACAAGCTCCCGGCTTTAGCCGGGGGTATCTGACAGTCGATTGCCTGATTGATTGCCTGGACTGCTGCCAAAACTAACCTATTCGCTAAACTTTTGCCGGGCCTTTTCGATTGATGTCAGTTTTTCCTGATAAGCCGCCACAAACGCCTGATAATCGGCAGGCGGGGCAACGGCCCGGAGCGTTGCCAGACCCGTCCGGGCATAGTCGGGCAAACTCAAATCGAGACAAAGCGTGATGTATATTTTGAGCAACCCGGCATTGTCTTCGTTGAACGGCAGGGCCGTCAGCACCAGCTCGTAGGCCCGTTTCGGTTGCTTTTTCTGCCGCTGTATGGCGGCCGCTACCTGCACAATGCGGGCGTTTAACGGGGCCAGCAACAAAGCCCGTTCATAGGCTTGCTGCGCCTGTTGTGGTTGGCCACTCCGTTCGTAGGCCTGCCCCAGCCAGTAGTCGCGCGCTGCCCGGTACGGCGGCAACACGGATTGTTTGGCCATGGCTTCGGCCGCGCCAACGCTCCGCCGGAATGCCGACAGCCGCAAAGCCGCCACGTTGCGCATCGACAGGGCCACCGGGCTAATTGGTTCGGCAGCGGGCAAGCCCGACAAGACCAATTGCGCGTTCCGCCACTGTAGTGCGTCTAAATAACTATTGGCCAGTGCCACGCCAGCCACCGTTTTCAGGTTCGCGTTCTGCATGGTTTCCCAGTAGCGGCCCCGGTTTGGGTCGTCGGTGCGGTAAGTTACATAAAACGCTTTTTCGAGGTCCGTCGCTGGTTTTCGCCCGGCATACAGCAGTTGTTGGAGGGAGTTTACGGCCGGATCATTTTTGGCGGCCACCTGCCACAGCGACTCGGCCAATACGGGATCGCCCGCTTTGGTAAGGGCCACCGCCCGGTAATAAATCGACGTGGTATCCACGTTTTCGGCAAAGGTGTCGGCCGCTTTCCGATACAGTCCCTGCTCAAGCAGCCACAGCCCCATGATGGACCGATAGGCGGGGCCGTTGCGCTGATCGCCTTCGGCCAGCTGGCTTATCAGGCCAAAGGCGGCCGGGTGGTTGTGTGCGCTGTATTCGGCAACGGCACGGGCCATCAGCAAATCGTCCGTAAAATCCTGATCAGCCGGGTTGGCCGACCGTCGTTGCAGGGTCGCCGTCAGGGCCGTGTCGGGCTGCGGATTGGCCAGCGAAAAGTTGTATAAGCCGGCAAACCGGCCCACGCTCATGCCTTCGTTGGCAGACAATTTTGGCAGCCAGGCGGGGCGGGCGGGCGGGTTCGTATCGGCATTGGCGCGGGTCATTAATTGAATGGCCAGCGCATTGGCCTGATACGAGTCGCCGGTCGATTCGGTCAGGTCAGCGATCAGGCGCGGGTCGGCTGCGGGAATGGCTGGATTGCGGGCGTACAAAGCCAGTAGGTTGGCCAGGGGTACATCGGTGCGACCGGCGTTGCCCGCTGCCGCCTTCAGGTAGTAGTAGGCTGAGTCGGCCACGCTCGTACGGGCGTAGAAAAAGCCCAGATTGTTGTGCAGCTCTCCGCTGTTGGGAAAAGCCCGGATGCCGCGCTGGAGCGTTTTGAGGGCTTCAAAGAGCAGGTTCGTTTGCAGAAACGTTTGGCTCAAACCTGCGTAATCCTGCGGGTTGGGTTGTTTGAGCAGGGCCTGCCGGAAAAAAAAGGCGGCAGCGGTCTGGTTATTCTGTGCCAGTGCCAGCGAAGCCAGCGCGTAGTTGGTTTTGTGGTTTTGAAATTCCTGCTCCAGCGCGAGCTGGTAAAACGCGTTGGCTGAGTTGGGCTGGTTGCCGGCCACATACAAATCGCCCAGGCCGTTATAATACCCGGCTGTGCTTTGCCGCAGCGTAATCAGCCCGCCCGACCCCAGCAGAGCCACCATGCCAAATAGGCCCGCCACCCGAAACAGGCTCAGCTCCAGCCGCTTCGGTCGGTAGAGCACGCGATAAACGGGTAAGTTCTGGGCGTAGATGGCTCGGAAATTAATTAGCACGTAGGCCACAAAAAATACCCCCATCGCCAGGTGGGCATACACAATTACGTCCTCAAACGCTTCCACCAGCGGATCGTTGGCCGTGGCGAAGGCGTAGGTGATGGTGGCGGTGGTGAGCAGGGCCAGTCCCGCGTATAAAAACGCCCCGCTATCGGAAAACGAAACCCGGTTCTGTTGCTCAATCAGCCGCCGGAAGCCCCAGACACCCATTGTTATCGAGATGATATAAATCAGAAAAGGGCTGATGGTCAGGATATCCCAGTCGATTAACTTCGTGTTTCTCAGCCAGATCAACACTAAGTTAATCAGGTATAAAAAGCTGATAAACAGGAAGTTGTTTAGGCCCAGCGTTCGGCGCGTAGTTGCCGAAGGCCCGTTTGTGTCTGGCCGACCGGCGGAGGTGAGCCAGACCAGCCCCGCAACGGGTTCGGTGGCTATAAAAAAAATGAATCCCATGCCAACCGCCAACAAAACGGGCATCCCGTAGCCAACGACCACTAAGGCCGGAAACGCCACCGGCGATACCGTACGGAGCACCACTGCCACCGCTATCGTGAGCAGTCCGAATGCGCCGAGCCGCACCGGAATGGCGTAGTCGGACCGAAACGCGTGGAAATAATAGCTCAGCGATCCATACAAAAATGTCAGCAGCAGAAACAGGTAATTCCCGCCTAAGCCGGGCACCTCGAGCATCTCCCACCGGAAAAAGGCCAGCCCCACAATGACCACGGCCATGCCAGCGAGGTAGGGAAACCGGCCAAAACGCGTGAGGGCACTCAGTAGTAACACAAACGCCACGCCAATACTCACCAGGAACGCCGTGGCCGCAGCCGGATGCACCTGCATGGCCGAGGCCACAAATTGCTCCGATACGGCGTAGGCTTTTCCAGACACGGCATAGTCGAGCAGGCCGTCGGTAAAAGTGTGGAGCGTAATGGGCAGTTCGCTCAGTTCGCTCAGCACGTCCCAGCGAACGACGTTGCCTAAGCCCCGTGCCCAGGCAACGCCAAACGCCAACAAACTAACAATGAGTGATATACTGCAAAGTGCCGAACTGCCTTCCGAAGAGTTTCTGATGGTGAAAGAAGGGGCTGACTTTGGCTGGCCCTATTGCTATAATGACCAGTATCAGGGCAAAAAACTGCTGGCTCCCGAGTATGGGGGCGATGGCAAAGTGCAGGACCGCTGCGCCGGTAAGGATAAGCCCATCATGGCGTTCCCTGGCCACTGGGCACCCAATGATTTGTTGTTTTATACGGGAAACAGTTTCCCGGCCCGCTACAAAAACGGGGCCTTTGTGTGC
The DNA here is from genome assembly GCA_043750915.1 of Spirosoma sp. Lineage (GTDB taxonomy): Bacteria > Bacteroidota > Bacteroidia > Cytophagales > Spirosomataceae > Spirosoma. Next base: position 3,369 of record JAYVAP010000377.1, read on the forward strand.
TTTCACGGCTCCTGGAACCGCGCTCCGCTGAAACAGGGCGGCTATTTTGTCGCCTTCATTCCGTTTGGGAAAGATGGTCGGCCATCGGGGAAATACGAGGTATTTGCCGAGAACTTTGCGGGCGTGGCGGAGCAGGGAAAACCGGGCGACACCGCCAACGCGGGTAAACTTGACCTCGTTAGTCCCAGCGATGCCAAAGCCCGCCCCATGGGTCTGGCTCAGGCTCCCGATGGCTCGCTCTACATAACCGACTCGGTGAAGGGCAACGTCTGGCGGGTGATGTATACCGCCAAAAAATAAGCTGCACTATCCGGCTGGTAACTGCGTTTTGTTTTCATGTCATCCCTTTTTTTCTGGAAATCGTGGGGCCGAACGCACC
>JAYVAP010000378.1:0-2874 GCA_043750915.1 Spirosoma sp.
CTACGGTTGAACCCAATGGCCATTACCGGCTCACAGCCGACCGCATCCAACTGCTGAAAAAAGTCTCCTTCGACTTTCCCTATAGAAACAAACCCGCGAAGATATAAAACCTATGAAACCGGCACTTCTCTTACTTTTTCTGTTTCATGGTCTTTCCGGCCGGGCAACTAATTACTACGTTTCGGCTACGGGCAACGATGTCAGCTCCGGCACATCGCCCATGTTGGCCTGGCGCACTGTTGCCCGCGTAAACCAGGCGATGGACGCCAACCTTTTCAACCCCGGCGATTCGCTGCTTTTCAGGCGGGGTGATACCTTCAACGGCCAGATTTCGCTCAATTTACAAACCGATGGCACGGCCATTGCCCGCTTTGTTATGGGCGCGTATGGCACCGGGGCAAAACCCCTGCTGAAAGGGTCGGTACGGGTACAGGGATGGGTGGCCGAAACCGTCAATGGGCTGCCCATGTTTACCCGCGCGGGCTGGAGTCAGCCCCTGCGGCATATGTACCTCAACGACCGGCAGCTGCTCATTGCCCGGCTGCCCAACAGCGGCTACCTGACCATGACGGCCGATGGCAACCAGAATACCCCATCGGTTGTGGCGGCTGAATTTGGCCCAAACCCGGCCTGGGCGGGCGCCACCATCCACGTGCGGGCAGGCAACGATGCCATCGACACGCGGGTAATACAGAGCATCGGCGGCAACACAGCCACCCTCTCGGCGGGCGGACTAACGTTTCAACCTAAGGCTGGCTGGGGCTACATCATGGAAAACAAACTGGCTTTTCTGGACCAGCGGGGCGAGTGGTTTTTCGACGAAGTCGGCCAGAAACTTTACGTATATCCACCGGCGGGCATCGACCTAACGCAACCAACGGTGTTGGCCGAGGGGTCGGTAACCGACTATGGCATAGAACTATACGGAAGCTCTGACTACGTAACCATCCGGGATATCGACTTTCGGTATCAGCGCAAAGCAGGTATTTTTAATTATGATCTGGATAACGGGCAGATTCTTAACTGCACCTTTAACGGGCAGGGCGAACACGGTATTAACATCGAAGGGGCGGGGGGTGCCCGCAACTGCCTGATCGATGGCAACACGTTTCGTGACCAGAATAACTCGGCTTTCCGGATCAAATGCACCAATTGTGTGATCACCAACAACGATAGCCGACGTAATTTTTTAGTGCCGGGCTACGCCAAAACAGGCCTTATTGAGGGGTTGGCCATGGCCGTGTCGGGGCAGGCTAACCGCATCCGCTACAACCGAATTGACAGCTCAGGGTATCATGGGCTATATACCCTCTCGCTCCGGGATACCGTAGAATTTAATGTTATCAGTAACTGCGGGCTGACCAAAAACGACGTTGGCGGCATTTATAGCTGGGGAAATTTCAGCATTCAAAACCCCGATACCCTCATTGCCAGCAATGCCTACATTCGTCGTAACCTGATTTATAATGTTGGCGGGGCATTGGCCGGAACGCCCGCCGGTAACGAAACACTATCGCACGGCATTTATTTAGACGATGCCTGCTGGCGGTATCGGGTAACCGAAAACACGGTTTACAACGGAGCCTCTTCGGGCATCTTTATCCAGTCGAGTCGGAATATCCGCATAGACAATAACCTCTGTTACAACAACAGCGGCACTCAGTTTCAGATAAATACAAAACGAGCAATCGATGCCCCACTGACGGTGGGCACGATAATGACGGATAACACCGCCATCTCGACCCGGCACGAAGATTATTCGCTCGTTTTATTCTCGGCCGAACCAGGCTACGAACCCATCGGGCAACTCGACCGCAACCGCTGGTATAATCCGTATAACGATTACGTAGTGAGCCTACAAAATACTACGCTCCGTCAGCCTTACGCACTGTTTCAGTGGCGGGCAGCCAAAGGGCAGGATTTGGCCAGCCGACCCGCCTGGTACCGTAGTCTGGGCTGGGAGAATATAGCTTTTCAGACGCCCAACCTCAAATCGAACCCCACCTTCGATGCTAACCTGAACGGCTGGGTAACGGCTTCGTGGACCAACTCGGCGGGACAATGGCTGAGTGGTACCCCTTTTAATGGCGGCTACGGGCGCATTAACCGAACCGACCCTGCCAACGAATTTCTGGTTGAGGGCCGCGACCTGCCTACCCTCACCACCAATACCCTGTATCATATTTCGTTCAGCGCACTGGCGAGCCAGGATTTTCAGAATTTGACAACCTGGGGCCGCAAACAGGAGTGCTGCTACGATTTCTATAACGATTTCACCCGGCAGTTTCCCGTTCGGACCACGCGGGGCGAGTTTGCCACCATCGTCAACAATACACAGTCGTTTGCCGGGCCGGCCATGCTTCAGTTCATGATGCCCAAGGCCGTATCGTCGTTCAGTCTCGACAACGTATCGGTGCGCCGGATAACGGCCACTCCGGAAATAGGTACACAGAAAGCGATACTGTTTACTAATCCAACCAAAGCACCGATAACAATTCAGTTGGCTGGTGCAACAAACTGGTTTACAGTCGATAGTGTTCGGGTAACAACAGGCTCACTGACTTTATCACCCTTTTCGGGGCGGGTGCTTTACCGGATGGCACCAGGAAACGTGTATTCCATCAAAGCCGGAAACTGGAACGATCCAACGACCTGGTCGTGCGGATGTTTGCCCACGGCTGCCGATATGGTAGGCGTTTATCATGCCGTAGTTATGCCGGTGGGATATGTTGGGAAAGCCCAAAAAATTACTTATACAGCTGGCGGAGCCATACAAATGGGAGCTACTGCCCGGCTGATGCTGGCAGAATAAGGTGTTGGGTATTTATTTTATGTGAAGATAAATTCTTTTGTCAAGCCATACTAAAAACACTG
>JAYVAP010000379.1:0-4003 GCA_043750915.1 Spirosoma sp.
CCAGCGACTTTGTTCCGCCAGTCGTGAGAGCCGGGCTGCTGCCACCGGCGGTGCTAACCGTGAGTTGCCAGCCGGATTCATTCAGGCGGATATTTTTCACCATCAGCTCGGCCATTGCCGCGCCCGTAGCCTGAACGCTGACCAATGACGCCTGCGATGCCGTCAGCAGGTCGGGCAGGATCACCGGCGCGGGCAAATCCGGAGTTTTGCAGGCCAGTACGGTTAACCACAGAAAAAAGAATACGCCGTAGTTTTTCATTGATCTTATGCGAGCCTACGAATCAGTGCTGATGGGTTTGGGGAGAACAATCTCCGTTTGTCAGGTTAGCATGATGGTTTTCAGGTCTCAATTTAGCCATATTATTAAACGTTAATCCCATCTATTCTGTAAACCCCCGGAGGGGCGTAATAAGCTGACTGCACGACAGCACTAAATAACCTGATTACGGAGTCAGTTCCCACCAGTCGGTGCAGCCCACAACGCGGTTGACCCCCGTGCTGGTTTGCTGGGCTTCGTAGCCCCAGCCGAGGTAGGCCCGTTCAGGTTTGGCACCGTCGGGCGCACTAAAAACGGCCAGCAACTGATGGCCCTGTCCGGGATATTCACTAACGTACTGCCAGCGGTCGGCGGTGGGGTCATACTGCCAGAGGTCGCGCAGGCCCTGCCCACCCGGTGTCAGGCCCAAACCAAAATACGGTCGTAGGGCATCGCGGGTTTTTCGCGTCCGTTTTTGATCAGGTCATCCAGATTAAATACATTGAAATGGCCTACCTCCTGCTGAATCCCGCTGGGCAGGAGCGCACTCAGTTCAGTGCCGACCACGGTCGTCATCTGTTGGTAAAACTCGTCCAGCGTGATCGCTTTCATACGGTTCATTTTTTATAACAATCAAACGTATAACGAAAAACCTTGATTTTTCAGTTGGATGGTGACGGGTCGGGGCCGTACTCACCCGCTTACCGATTCATCGCGAACCGCTTGGGTGTAGTGCCGTAGTGTTTATCAAACAGGCGGCTGAAATGGCTCAGGTTGCTGAACCCCACCCGGTAGCCCGCTTCGGCGATGGACAGGTGTTGCTCCCGGATCAACCAGGCGGCTTCGTGCATCCGCAGGGTCTGGTAGTAGTCGTAGATACTACTGCCGAAAATCTGCCGGAACAGCCGCGTCATTTTGCTTTCGCTGATGCCCGAAAACCGGGCGAGGTCGGGTAGGTTGGGCAATACGTTCAGGTCGGCCATCAGCTTGTCCCGCAGGGCATACATCCGCGTCACATCCACCGGTCGGAGAGCCAGGCCGGGTAGATGCTGACGGCGAATAAATTCCAGCAGAAACAGGTAAATCAACTCCTCGGCTTTCAGTTTGTAGTAGAAGTCGTGCAGCAACCCCGGTACGGTTGCCGTCAACAGGTCTATAACAACCGTGAATTTTTAGCAATGATGACCTGTTTTGCCAGCATGAAGCCTGTACCCATCGTCGTTCATCAGATCGAACCTACGCCCCGCCGGCCCGTGGCGTTCCGGTTGCTTCCCATAAAATCCTACCGCCAGCATCACAAAACCTTTGCCGACCATCGGCACAGCTTTTATGAACTGATTTACATCGAAACCGGGACGGGCGTGCATACGGTCGATTTTGTGGACTACCCGATCCAAAATCATACGCTCTATCTGCTGAGTCCGGGGCAGGTGCACAGCCTGCAAAAGGGGCATATTGATGCGGGCTTTGTCCTTATTTTCGACCGGGACTACATGATACCAAACCCGCCCGACAATCAACTCATGATGCAGGTTCTGGTCTGTTCCCACCAATGCCCCCAAATTGCCCTGCCCGGAACCGACCGGCTACACCTGCGCTATTGCGAAATGCTGATGCGCGATGAACTGACCCTGCCCCAGCCCGATTACGAACTCATTCGGCTGACGTTGAAAATCATGCTCATCAAGGGGTTGCGGGCCAGCCAGTTTCAGACCGGTGCGGACTCAAGACCAACTGAACGCGCCAAAAAACTATTTTTCGATTTTCTCTGGCTCGTCGAGGAGTCCTATTCCCACCGGCAGGAAGTAGGGTATTATGCCGATAAACTTGGGGTTTCGGCTAAATACCTGACCGATTTAACCCGGCAAATCAACGGGAAAAGTGTGCTCCAGCTCATTCATGATCGGGTTCTGACGGAAGCCAAACGGTTGTTGTTCTACAGCGAACTGAGTGTGAAAGAAATTGCGGTGCAGATCGGGTTTGACGATGCGTCGTATTTCAGTCGATTTTTTACTGGAAAAGTAGGCGTCACGCCCAAAGAATTCCAGAAGCGTAATCCAAAATATACCGGATAAGCGGCTATCTGTCCATTTTTCGGCCCCTCGACCTGCCCGACCTTTGCCCTGAACCAAACGCAACCGACAAAAGGGGCCTATAATAACATGGAATCGAGCATTGCCTTAAAAACCACCTGGGCGATTGACAAATCGCATACCCACCTCAACTTTACCATTGCCCACTTTATAATTGCCAAAGTGGCCGGTCATTTCGCCGACTTTTCCGGAACGCTCACCGCTCCCGCTGCCGACTTTGAGGGAGCTGAGATTACACTGATGATTCAGGCGGCTTCGATCAGCACCAACGACACCAACCGCGACGGGCACCTCCGTACCCCCGATTTTTTCGATGTCGCCAACCATCCAGAAATCCGGTTTGTCAGCACGGCATTTACGGCTACCGGCACGAACCAATACCGCATCGACGGCTTGCTGACGGTAAATGGTATCGAAAAAGAACTCGTTCTGGATGCCGTGTATAATGGTCAGTTCGAGCATCCGATGTCGAAACAGACCATCGCCGTTTTTGAAACAAATGCCGATATCAAGCGGCTCGATTTCAACATTGGCAGTTCGTATCCGGCGGCGGTGTTGGGCGAAGTTGTCAGGCTGAACAGCATTCTGGAACTGACCCGGCAGGCATAAACCTGGATAATCTGTACTGGTGCAGTTCGTTCAGGCCTGATCGTTCGTCCAAAACCTAAAAAGCCCGGCATCTGAACCGATAACGGTTCAGATGCCGGGCTTTTACGTAGGGAGCAAACACGGTTTATTTAGCCGTCAGCAGGGGGCGGTATGCCTGTATGTGCTTCACCATCAGATCCCTTTTCGGGCCATGGCGAAACCCACGCCCCGGCTGCGGACCGCCCCCGGAAAATCGGCCTTTCGCGTCCAGGCATCGGTAACCGGGTCGTAGGCCCACAGGTGACCCGGCTGACCCGGTTGCTGGTTGACCACGTAGCCGGTGTTGCGAATAGAAAACGTGGCGAGTGTGCCGGGTGCTTCGGGCAGGGGCGCGCGAGCCGTTTGGGTAAGTATGGCGTGGATGCTGTGCATAGCCGGCGAGCCGTTTTGGGTGAGGAAATAGGCCTCGTCGGTGGTGGTAAAAAAAGCCAGTTCGCCTGCTTCTCCGCCATACGGCGGTTTGAGCGGGAAAGTCTTATCTCTGTCCGGGTACACAATGAGCATATCGCGGTAATAAAAATACTTATTGGCCGACCGCTCCTCGGTGATGTAGCCCAGCCCGCTGAACCGCTGGCGATCTACGCCCTCAAAGAATAGATTATACTGCACGAATCCCTGCCGGGCAACCCGCCGGTCTATGACAGGAAAAATGCTCCAATTATCGTTTGTTCGGTCATAAAACTGAGTGTTCATATACGATTGCTGACTACCGGGATACCGTAATATCTGCACCTGATTGCCCACGTAAGCCCCCATGCCGGGGTAGCCACAGCCATTCATGGGGTTGGGTCCGCAGATACCGTCCATCGCTACGGGATAGCCGGTGTAATCGCCCCCGCTGAAGGAGGCAAAGGCCAGCCGCTTCCAGCGGGGGCCAGGTCCTGCATCGGGCCGGTGGGTGTAGGTACGCAAGGCCACGAGCGAGTCCCGTTCGGCAAACTTAAAGGCCAGCCGAAGCTGGTAGGTTTGCCCCGCCACGAGGCCATTCAGCCGCAGGGTGGTGAGG
>JAYVAP010000380.1:0-3628 GCA_043750915.1 Spirosoma sp.
CCGGGACCCTGTCCAAAGTTTCCAATTATACCAAGATACTCTCCTCTCAAAGAAATTTTAATTATTTTCTTCGAAGAAATGTCATATACTAAAAGTATTTTACCAGCTTTGACCACACTGCCTACTTTACCAATATTTATTTTATTCTTATCTACCTTAATAAATTTTATTTGGTTTTTGTATTTAAATAGATCTATGTCATTTCTTTTATCTAAGTTGATGTCATAAGTAATAACACTGTGATTAGTATTCTGATTGTCTACCTTGTCACATGAAAAAAGAAAACAAAAGAACAAAAAAATGACGTATATTATGTTTCGAGGAGATGTCAGTTTTGCAAATTTTTCAGTTCTCATAGTTTTAAAGTCACTATTTAAATACCTTTTGCATCGAGAAAAGTTAAACATACTCTGTAAAACGTCACTCAGACCGTCATGGGAACAAGATAGTCTATGTACATTAACGCTGACACAAACTACTTAAACTAATGTCATAGTCTATGTCAGCATCAACGATTGCTGATTAAAACAAACAGTAATTTGGTCCTCCTCTCCAGCAATAAAAACTTCCACCACCACCATTATAGACATACACATGCCAACCTCCACCCATGCCATTTTCACCTTGTGCATTTGCCGTGCTACCAATTGACAACAGCGACAGGTCACTACCCTGTTTGCTTGTTAGTTGGCTCACGTCAATGTTAAAGATGACCCCACAAAACGTCATCACACTCAGGATCAACCATTTACCTTTTTTCATGATTTTTATCGGGTAAAGTAAAACCAATCAATTGAACACAACAAAGGTCAGCACCCTCAACACGCGGCACAATGGGGGATTTTCCCATTTATCTGGGGGAATCCCCCATTTTTCGGATTATTTTATCCATTTTCTTAGTTCCTCCTTATGATTGTATGCCAAGTGTTGCAGGGCACAGAAGTTGCAAAGACCGAACCTGAACCGTATGTTCTCCTTATGACGCTCAACGGTTTTGAGGCTTCGGTTTAGCTTTGCAGCAATTTGTTTGGTGTTCAGGCCCTCACTACAGTACCAGAGAACCGCTGCTTCGCAGGGTGTCAGATAGTGTTCTCCAAGGGCAAGGCGGGCGGGAAAATTCGTCATGCGGCAGTTGAGGAAATAAATCTGTTGGCAAACAGAATTGCCAAAGAAACGTAACTTTGTCCATAAAACAACAGGTATAGTGAAATTAATGAGCAACCGGTATGGGGCGTAGCTATGGGGTTTTAGTGGCATTTGTGGTGCTGTCGCTCATTGGCGCCCTGCTGCTGTCGCGGCTGTCGGTACAGCTGGCTCCTTCGCACGGGGGGCGGTCGCTCACCGTCCGCTACAGCTGGCCCGCAGCTTCGCCGGAGGTTTTGGAGCGGCAGGTTACCGCCCGCCTGGAAGGAACTTTCGCCACGCTGGGGGGCATAACAAAAATCCGGTCGGTATCGGGCTATAACCGGGGATACATTACGCTGGAGTTAGACCAGGCTACCGACCTCGACGCGGCTCGTTTTGAGGTAGCCGCGCTGCTCCGGCAAGTGTATCCCAAACTGCCTCGCGAGCTGAGTTACCCCGAGATAGACCTCAACAATCCCAGCGAACAGGAGCAGGCAAAACCACTGCTTACCCTTCAGCTGAGCGGTCCGGTTTCGCCGGGCCTGCTGCAACAGTATGCCACCGAGCAGCTGAAACCCCGCCTGGCATCGGTGCCCAACGCGGGAAATGTGAGCGTGTTTGGCGGCACCCGCTCCGAGTGGGTCCTGACCTACAATGCCGATGCGCTGGCGGCTCTGCAACTGACGGAAGCTGATCTGCGCCAGGCCATTGTGCAGCATACCCGGCGAGAACCGCTGGGTATGCTGCGCCCGCCCGGTGCTGGTGGCCAGGCCATACGCATTAGTTTAGATAATACGGCACTGCCCCCCCGATATAATACAAAAGCGGGTCAGGAAAACATTGGCTGGACATCCATTCCAGTGGCCAACCGGGGCGGGCGGGTGGTTTATCTGACCGATGTAGCCACCGTTAGCCAGCAGGAGCCGCCCGCCGGGCAATTTTACCGCATCAACGGTAAAACAGCGGTTAATATAGTGGTTTCGGCCAGGGCGGGTGCCAATCAGCTAAGCGTTGCCAATGCGCTGCGCCAACAGATTGCCCAGTTGCCGCTGCCGCCTGGGTACCGCTTAGACATTGAGTATGACACGACCACTTATATTCGCGAGAATCTCCGCAAAATTGGGATTCAAACGGGCGTGGCTATTATTGTATTACTGTTGTTTGTGGCCCTCACTACGCGCAGCCGATCTTATTTGTTGCTAATTATGAGCAGCACGGTGGTTACATTGCTGCTGTCGGTGGGCGTGTTTGCCCTGCTGCACGTTGAGATTCATCTTTATTCGCTGGCCGCGCTGACCACCTCGCTGGGTATTGTGATGGACAATGTGATTATTATGATTGATCATTATCGCCGACACCGCAACCTTCGGGTGTTTACGGCCTTGCTGGGTGCTACGCTGACAACCTGTGCGGGGCTGGTGGTGGTCTGGTTTTTACCCGACCAAAACCGGCAGGCACTCATGGATTTTGCCTTAGTGATGGCCATCACTTTGTTCGTGTCGCTGCTGGTATCGCTGGGCTTTGTACCCGCCGTGATGGAGCAGTTCCCGCGTTGGGACGGGCACACAAAAGCGGCCAAAAGACGCGCCGTTCTCAGGCAGGCCCTTGGGCGCGAAAAGCTATATGGGCAGTTGGTGGCGGGCCTGCTCCGGTTTCGGGGCTTTGCCCTTACCGGGGCGGTGCTGTTGTTTGGCTTACCCCTGTTCTGGTTGCCCACAAAGTTGGAAAGCACCAACCCACTGGCTCCCTATTATAACGCACTGCTGGGAAACGACCGCCCGGCAACCCAGTGGTATATAGACAATCTACAGCCGTATGTCAACAAGTGGTTGGGTGGCACGCTGCGGCTGTTTGTCAACTACGTGTATGAAGGCTCTTACCAGAACGAACCCGAAAGAACCGCCCTTTACATCATTGCCGAACTACCCAACCAAAGCACCCCCGAACAAATAGACGCGCTGCTACAGCGGTTCGAGACCGAGTTTAGCCGATACGGCGAAGTCGATAAATTTATTACCCAGATCAACAACGGTCAGGAAGGCAGTTTAATCGTGTATTTCCGGGAACCGCATGATCAGGGTATGTTTCCCTACCAGTTGAAAAACCGGGCCATTATGCTGTCGACCGAAATGAGTGGTGTCGATTGGGATATATATGGTGTCGGGCAGGGTTTCAGCCAGAAAATAAACGAAGAAGAGTCGCCCACCTTTAATGTCGAACTGTTTGGTTATAATTATCGCCAGCTGGAGCAGCAGACTGGTCAACTGGCACAGATGCTGGAAAAACACCCGCGCATTCAAACGGTTAATATCAACCGGAGTCCCGGTTTTTTTCAACGCAAAAGCCTGTACGAATTCAGCCTGCAAACCGATCCGCAGGTGCTGGCCCTCCATAATGTTGGCTCAACGGCTCTCTACGAGCAACTGTCTAACTACAACGCCCGTCCCCAGCCCGATTTATATGCCTTTATTCAAAACGAATATGAAGCCATCAAAATAGTGCC
>JAYVAP010000381.1:0-3692 GCA_043750915.1 Spirosoma sp.
CGCAGAATAACCTGGTTTCGGTATGGGGTAACAGCGGCTAAAACGCGCCTGATGCCCCATACCATTGACCTTCAAACTACTATTCATTGGCTATGTCAGATGTAAATGGAAGCGGTAAATTTTTGGTTGGCATCTACGATGATGATGATGTTGTGCTAAGTGCCGTTAAAAACGTAAAGAATGCGGGTGTGCGGATTCACGAAGTCTATTCGCCCTTCCCAATTCACGGCCTCGATATTGCGCTGGGTCACCCGCGCAGCCGGTTGGGCATTGTCGCGTTTATGTTCGCCCTTTCGGGCACGCTTACGGCTTTGTTGCTGACCGCTTACATGGAAAGTTTCGACTGGCCGATGATTGTGGGGGGTAAGGATTCTTATTCCATCATCGTGTATGTGCCCATCATTTTTGAGCTGACGGTGCTTTTCTGCGCGTTGGGCATGGTGGGTACCTTTCTGGTATCCAATGGTCTGGGGCCAACGGTGAAACCACTGATGTATGACCTGCGCACGACCGATAACAAATTTGCCATGGCTATTGACATGAGCAAGAACGAGTTAGGAGAAGGCGACGTGGAGCAGATACTGAAAAACTCAGGGGCTGCCGAAGTAAATGTGAAGCAGTTTTAACCACTAAATTGAACATGACAACCAAACATACGCGCGTAATGACGGTGGCTATCGTTGGCTTGCTCTTTGCAGGAACTGCCTGTCAGGACAGCCACAACGATACCGGTAGTCAGTTTGCTCCGCAAATGTATGATGCCGTTGGCTATGAACCGTACCGCCAGATTCGGGCCAACACCATCAATCCATACGGGTTGAACATGCGTGATCCGGCTCGTGGCACGGTATCCCGCCCCAATTACCACACCACGTTCGGAACCGGCGATAGTGCCACCACCGATCTGATGATTTATAACATCCCAAAAGACAGTATCGGCATGGCGGAACGGGTTTTGGTTAGCCCCATCCCCCAAACGGCCAAGATGCTCGAAGAAGGCAAACTGCTGTATGGCCGCTACTGCATCCACTGCCACGGCGAAGGTGGCAAAGGCGATGGATTAGTGGGCAAAGAGTATAAAGGTATGCCAAGCTATTCGGCAGATGCCTACAAAACAATGAATGACGGACATATTTTCCACGTGATTACGCACGGGAAAGGCCGGATGTGGCCGCACGGTTCACAGATGACCCCCGAAGAGCGGTGGAAGATTGTGCAGTACGTTCATAAGTTACAGCAGGGATAAAAAACGGTTTATGGTTTGACGTTCAGGTACTTCCTGAGTTAATTATGACAAACCACCAACCACAAACCAAAAATCAGTAATGGCATCGGCTCATGCAATATCGTCGTTAGACGAACAATTTGAATTTACTGCGGAATCCAAACGTCGGCTTCTCATCGGTATCGGTGTTGGCGTGGTCATGGTGGCAATCGGCTCTTACTTGCTGGCAACCGGGGTTGGCAGTCATCAGGCGCACGACGTGGTTCATGGGGCCGGGGCCAGCGAAGGTCACGAGGGTGGCCATGCCTACAAATGGACCAACCGGCTGTATGCAAACCTCTGGCTGAATGCCATCTACTTCATTGGTGCCTCCGTTATTGGCATGTTCTTCATTTCCTATAATTACCTGGCGCAGGCGGGCTGGTCGTCGGCATTTAAGCGGATTCCCGAAGCAATGCCTGCCTATGTGTTGCCCATGGGCATCGTGATTATAGCGGTATTTTTTCTGGCCGGTCACGATTTGTTTCACTGGACTAATCCTGATTTGTATGATAAGGCCAGCAAAAGCTATGATCCCATCATTGCCGGCAAATCTGGATTTCTGAATACGCCGTTTTATCTGGCTCGGCTGGGTATCTATATTGTATCGTGGTATGTGCTCTGGCGGATGCTGCGCAACTTCTCGCTACAGGAAGATCTGCACGGAGGCACTGAGTATTACGAGAAAAGCATTAAGTATGGCACGGCTTTTCTGGTAGTTTTTGCCGTTACCTCATCAACTTCGGCCTGGGATTTTGTGATGTCCATCGACACCCACTGGTTCAGCACGATGTTTGGCTGGTACACGCTGGCGAGTTGGCACGTAACGGGTCTGGCCATTATTACCCTTACGGTGGTAACGCTGAAGGAGCGGGGTTATTTGCAGATTGTTAATGAGAGCCACCTGCACGATCTGGGTAAGTTCATGTTTGCGTTCAGTATTTTCTGGGCATACGTTTGGTTTGCGCAGTTCATGCTGATTTATTACGCCAACATACCCGAAGAAACGATCTATTATGAGGAGCGCTTCAGTGGCTACGGCGGTATCTATAAAGCACCGTTTTTTATAAACATTCTGTTAAACTTTGTCTTTCCATTTCTTGTTCTGATGACAAGGGATGCAAAACGAACCTACATTTTTCTGAAGATTGCCGCCTGGGGTATCATCGTTGGCCACTACTTCGATTTTTACGGTAACATTATGCCGGGAACAGTAGGCGAACATGGTGGATTTGGCCCCATAGAGTTTGGCATGATTTTGATTTTTGCGTGTGGATTTATGTGGTCTTTATCGTCGCAACTGGCAAAAGCCAATTTGATCGCTAAAAACCACCCGATGCTGGAAGAAACATTGCATCACGACATCTAATTTATAATCTGTTCATGTCATGGTTTACATAATCGCAGGGCTGGCAGTCGTTTTTCTGGGACTGGCTGCATTGGTTGTTTCCCGCATGGCGGGCGTGGTCAAAAGCGCGGGCGGTCCGGTTAAGGATGAGCGTATTGGCACGAGTAATCGCATAAACGGTGCCCTATTTCTGGCCTTTCTGGTGCTTGGGTTAATTGGAGCCGTGTGGTCTTTTCTGTACGCCCGCCAGTTTTTTCTGCCCGAAGCGTCGTCTATTCACGGTCGCCGGACGGACTTTTTGTTCTGGCTGTCGATGAGTATTATCACAGTGGCCTTTTTAATTACCAACATATTGCTGTTTTACTTTGCGTGGCGCTACCAGCACAAAGAGGGGCGCAGGGCTTCCTATTACCCCGAAAACCACAAACTGGAATTAATATGGACGGTAGTGCCGGCGGTAGTGATGGCCGTGTTGGTTTTCACCGGCTGGCGTGCCTGGCGTGATATTATGTCCGAGGCCCCTAAAGATGCTCAGGTCATTGAAATTATTGGTAAGCAGTTTAACTGGTTTGCCCGCTATCCGGGTACTGATAACAATAAACTGGGAGCCTTCAATTATAAGCTGATCGATAACAACAACGAAACAGGGATTGACTACACGGATGAGGCCTCGTTTGATGATTTTGTGTCGACTACAGAACTGCACATACCGGCTAACAGACCCGTTCTGCTTAAAATCCGTTCGCGTGATGTGTTGCACAGTGTTTTTATTCCGCACATGCGCGTGAAAATGGATGCTGTTCCAGGTATGCCAACGCGCTTCTGGTTTGTGGCCGATAAAACGACGGACGAAATGCGCAACCAAACCGGTAATCAGAACTTCGGTTATGAGTTGGCCTGCACGGAAGTATGTGGCCGTGGCCACTTTTCGATGCGATTACGCATTATTGTTGAAGACGAAACGACCTGGCAGGCATGGTGCAAAGAGCAGAAACCCTTACTGAGCGCATCGCCCGAACTGGCTGTTCGCATTCCCGATAATTTGAAGGCGAAAGCGGCTAAGGATTTGCCGACACCAAC
>JAYVAP010000382.1:0-3894 GCA_043750915.1 Spirosoma sp.
TGGTGATGCCCACAAACAAATACACCAAACTGAATATCAGCGCAATACCCATGAGCAGGGCCACCCCTTTTTTGCGCGATGCTAAGGCCTGGCTGATAAACCCACTGGCCAGATCGCCCACGGCCAGCCCTACATAGCACCACATGATGGCCAGCCCCGGCTGGATTTCCTCGCTAAGGCCCAGTGCCTTGCCAAATTCATTGCTGAACGTAGCCAGAATGCCGATTACGAACCAGGTGGGCAAACCAATGCCAATGCATTTGAGGTAACGGCTGAAGCGGTCGGCGTTGGTAAAAAACGAGAAGAAGTTGCCCCGGCTGACCCCCGCCTGCGCGGTTACGTTGGTGAACATGCCCGACTCTACCACGCCCACGCGCAGCAGCAGCAGCCCAAATCCCAGCCCGCCACCTATGAAAAAGGCCGTTTGCCAGTCGAAGAGTTTAACGGTATAATAGGCTACTACGGCCCCAAACAGACCTACGCCCGCCACGAGGGAGGTGCCGATGGCGCGTTTCTCTTTGGGCAACACCTCGCTCACTAAGGTGATGCCCGCGCCCAGCTCGCCCGCCAGCCCGATGCCGGCCACAAACCGCATCAGCGCGTAGTAGGTCGTTGGGTCCATGAAGGTTACGTCTTTAACGAACCCGCAGGCGATGTTGGCAATGGAGTAGGTGATGATGGAGCCGAACAGCACCGACAGCCGCCCCCGTTTGTCGCCCAGAACGCCCCACAGCACACCGCCAATGAGCAGTCCACCCATTTGCCAGTTCATGATCGCCGTGCCCACGGTCGATATCTGGTCGGGCGTCAGGCCGAGGTCTTTCAGGCTGGGTACGCGAACGATGCCGAACAGCAGCAGGTCGTAGATATCCACAAAATAGCCCAGTGCGGCCACAATGACCGGCAAACTAAACAGGCCCGCCGGGGGGGCTTTCGGTTGAGAAGGGGAGGGGAGCGGAGAAGTCATGCAGGGAAGAAAGGAACCGAAATAAAACAATCCTGCAATGATACGAAAAGCCCGGTCAAAATCAGGCCTCCGTCACGGGCAACAACGTCTTATTCGTTGCCGGAAACCCTGGCGTGGATGGTCGATTGTGGCTTTTCAAGCTGCACCCCAAAGCCATAGAACTCATCAGCAAGTATGGCGGAGTTGAAAAACTGCCCAAAATCAGCAACAGCGGATACAATGTCCACCTCAAAGAGGTTGCCCGCCTGGCCGGGATCACCATCAACCTGACGGTTAAAATTGGGCGTAAGACCTTCACAAACACCGTGCTCAACGAGCTGGGCGTAAGCGAATTGGTAGTAGCGGCCATGCTGGGCCACTCAGACACCAAGCACATAAACACTACGCAAAAGTGAACCAGAAACGCATTGCAAAAGAGGTGGTTTGGGCGTGATGTTGGGCCAACTCTCTCACAATGATTGAATTGCTATCAATCTGTACTTACATTTGTAAGTCTTACTTAAAATTACAAATTTGTGTTGCGCGGAGACAAACTATACTGGACGGTCAAACGAAATGAAAACTCACCGGATACGATAACCATTGATCGTCAGGTGTTTACGGTGCGCTTCTCGGCTACTCATGCTGAACACATTGTTGAGAACATGGATGATTCTGCTCACCGAATCGGTTTTCTGGAAATTGTTCGGCTCCTCAAAGAATCGATTATTTTGCCCCCTTTACCTAAATCAAAAAAATGGGTAGCTTTGGGACGACATCGGAACAAAATCTACGAAACGTATATTTTCATTGTGCGAGGCCGGATTGATGTTATCACATCGTTTGCCTGTAATAAACCTCCTTACCAACAACAATTTAGATTGTATGAAACCAATAGCAAGTGATTACTACACTGACCCAATTGTTTACAAAGAGGGCTTTTTCAAAGACCGGAAAGAAGAACAGGCTTACATAGCCAGAATCGCTGAACAAGTAGAACAACAAAAGGCTCTTTTAGCTAAAAAGGCAAAGAAAATGGGGCAATCAAAATCTGTTCGTTCTTCAAAATGATAATTCAGACACCAGGCACATAAAACACTACCTCTGCGGCACAAACCAGCCCGCTCCCACCCAGGAGCGGGCTGGTTTGTGCCCTGTTTTTTAGATTATCGCCCGCTATCGACACTTATCACCGGCTTCTCGCCCACGATCACGAACCCGGCCCCGGCCCTGCGCTACTTACGGTTTGGCTCGATTGGTGCCATTGCGGGCACCGCCGGAGACAGCGTTTCATACCCGCCAAAGGCCGTTCCCAACGCCCACACCTTCAGGCCGACACGGGCGAAAACAAATGCCTGCTGAATCACAAACAAAAAGAGAATCGTGGGCCAGTTGCGCATCGGAATTAAATCGTCGAGCACAAAGTACAGGCCAAACAGGGCCGTTCCGATGCCGATGAACAGCGCATACAGGCCGTAGGTTTTTGCCGGATTACGGAGCACCAACCGCCCCGCCCGCCCAAACGCCCGAAACGCGTTTCGTTCGTCTTCCCGGAACATGAGCACTTTGGCATAGTCGCCAATGCAGAGCAGGAAAGTAGCCGTCAGGGCAAACAGCCCGAAAAAAAACAACCCAATCCAGAACTGACCACGCTCGGTCAGCGTGTTGTTCAGGGCGATGCCCACCAAAGAACCCACCACCAACCAAAGCCCCCCGCCAATCAGTACGAACAGCAACGTGACCCCGAACAGCCGCGCAAATCGCCCCGCATACTGGCTGCATACCAACAAAAACGGTCCCATGTGAAACGCAGCCGCCGGGCGCGGTCCCGACAGCTGGGCAAACCGCCCCAAAATGCCGCCCGCCACAAAAATGCTCAGCCCAATGTAGACCAGGCCCAACCACCGCCCCACGCTCAGCAACGGAGAAACGGCCCGCCCGCTGCGGTGCATAAAGTCCGAAAAAATGGTGTAGTCGAAGCCGGTCAGCAGGTTCAGGAAAACCGGCGAGTTCTGGTCCTCCGCCTTCAGCACGTTGTAGAACGGCAGGGCCGCCAGCAGAGCCAAGGCCAGCGTGAGCCAGTAGAGCAGCCATACGAGCTTCAGTGAGCCGAGCGTTTGGCGGAGCGAAGTAACCAGCCGTGTTGTCATTGGGTGGGCAACGAAGCGGAAGCAGACGCGCCGTTGTCCGAAGGTACTGCGGGTTTGGTTCCAAGCAAGGGGTGCTCGGTGCGGATTTTCTCCTGTAGCTTCAGAAACCCGTCGATCAGGGCTTCGGGGCGGGGTGGGCATCCGGGCACGTACACATCCACGGGAATAATCCGGTCAATGCCTTTCACCACGTGGTAACCGTGCTGCCAGTAGGGGCCGCCACAGTTGGCACACGATCCCATCGAGATCACGTAGCGCGGTTCGGGCATCTGCTCGTAGAGCCGCCGGATGCGGTCGGCCATCTTAAAAGTTACCGTGCCCGACACAATCATGATATCCGACTGGCGGGGGGAAGGGCGCGGGAAAATGCCAAACCGCTCCAGGTCATAGCTGGACGCAAAGGCCTGCATCATTTCGATGGCGCAGCAGGCCAGCCCGAAACTCATGGGCCACAGCGATTTCTCCCGCGACCAGTTCAGGAGTTCTTCGGAGTGCATCAGCAACACGCTGGCATCGCCGGATTTGTCAGGACCGGGGGAGGCTGTCATAACACAGGGGTTTGTTCACCGTTTATAGCGGTCGTTCACTGCCTGATACAACGCGGGCGGCACATTGGTTTCGATGGTCGGAATTTTGGGCTGCGGCTTCACCCAGTCGAGGTAGCCCATGGCCCAGACGTAGGCCAGGCCCAGGGCCAGCACCGCCACAAAGAGGAAGGCCTCCGCCAGGGCAAACCAGCCCCACAACCCGCCCGTTTCCTGGATGAGCCGCTCCTGCCCGAACACCGTGGCCCAGGGA
>JAYVAP010000383.1:0-2561 GCA_043750915.1 Spirosoma sp.
ACCATAGTTGATATAGCTTCCCGGATTGAACTGGGTGCTCGACATAGGCGGAATTGACCCGTCATTGCAGGTCGTGCTGCCGTCGCAGTCATAGACCGCATCAATTAATGCACAGTGTTGCATGGCCCAGGTGTGGTGACCCTCATTGCTGGTCGAAATGAAGGCCGTTGTCGAACCATCCGGGCAGGCGGTAGCATTGACACCAGGAGGATTGCTCGCACAGCCCGTGGCCAGATATCCTGCCAATCGACAACCCACAACATTGCCACAGGGCGTATTGGCCAATCGTCCGGTTTTCGACTGCTGGTCAGTTGCATCGATATCGCTTTGCAACCGGGCCAGCCGCCCCACCTGACCTTCGTTAATGAGCCAGCCTTCTATCAGGTTGTCGTCCAAATCCCGCACAAAAATAAGTCCGGTGAAAGTAGCGGCCCGCATCACCAATCGATTTTGCTGAAGGTAATCAGTGCGGCCAATCACTTCCAGCACCGCCGAGTGGGTTTTGTTTTTAACCTTCCAGGTAATCAATCGGCGGAAGCCAGAGGTCATTAAATCCTGGCCATTGTCGGCAATCAAAGGCACAACTACTACTGTTTGGTCGTCTTTATCTTTACGTTCTGCGGCATACTGCCATAGAATAGTCTTTTTATAACGGGGTTTTTTGCCCGCCGATGTGCGTGCGTTCTGTTTTAGAAGTTGCTGATCGTAATACGTTCGGGCATCGGCAATGGTCAGGTTATTTGTGCTGTCAGCGGGTTTATCTACGTCGTTGTGAGGCAACAGCTGCTGTTGACAGGAAAATGCCAGTAAAAGTAACAGGCTGACCAAACTGGCTTTAGATACTTTGAGTTTTGGTAACTTGTTCATAAAATTTTTATTTTAGGGATTAAGCGAGTATTTATCACTGATGTTACGCACTATGTGGACTGACTACGCGGAAAAGGCCTTCAGAACCTACCCAAAAGACTTTTTATGATCCCTATGAGCATCTCCTGCGTAACATCAGTTTATCAGTTTATCAAGGTTGGAGTTGCTGACTTGTCTCCGAAACGCAGTCTATACTTATCAACTTTCTTAACCGGAACAACCTGACTATTAGCCAGAACTCAGTAATGAAATCTCAAATTGGCCCAGGTGGAGCATTTTCTATAACTCACATAGCCTCCTAAATTGTAAGCCCAAACCTGCCTTATGAGTCGTGTAACCTGTTGGCCAAAAGATAAACTTTAGAGCACTACCTGCCACATTCCATACCCCAATGCTCGTGCGGGGCTTGCTTGTGACAAAGGTATGGGCGTGTTTTTAATACAAAATTAATCTGTATTAACTTCGGCGTTAATCTAAAGTAAGAAATGAGGGGTTTTGGCCAGTTTTTCTGAAAAAAGCCGATTTCTTACCGCTTTTTGCCGCGAAGCTTGCTCAGCGTCTGCGGGGTCATGTTCAGAAACGAGGCCACATGCTTGAGAGGCAAACGGGGATAAATGGCTTTGTAGTGCTTCTCGAAAAAAGCCAGCCGATGTTCAACAGAGGGCATCCGCAGAACACGCACGCGATAATCCAACTCAATCAGGAGCCGCCGGGCTACATCGACCCGAACGCTGTGAACGATTGGGTGAGCCACGCTAAGACGCTCCAGGTCGTGGCGTTTCAGCGAAAAAACAGTTGTTTTTTCCAGGGCCTCCACATACTCGCCGGATTCTTCCTGCCCGAAAAAACTGTGTGGTATGGCCACAAATCCGCCTTCGCCTTTAAACCAGGACGTGATCGCTGTATCTGTATCTGTATCTGTATCTGTATCTGTATCTGTATAATAATAGCTCCGCAGGAGTCCCTCCTTAATATAGTAAACGGTGTCGTTCACTTCGCCTGCTTTGATGAGCATCTGGCCGCGTTCGAGTACTTGTCGTTTACAGACATTGCTGAGTTCGTCGAGCAGGACCGGACAGGCAATTAGCTGCGGGTAAATATGTCCAAAAGAATCTATTAATGTATTTCTCATGTGATGAAGTCTTTACTTTGTGCTTTTCCTGCTGACCTATAGACACTTCGGCCGATGCAAGTTACCCTTTTTAGCTACACAGCCTACTGTTTTGCTGTGCTGGTCTGTATTTTTTCGGCAATTTCGGTTGGCTGATTTTTGATATTAGCGGCAAACGTTCCCAGACCGGCCATTGCTGCTTTGGGGCTGTGGCGGTATATTTACGGCTGTTTTGCCAGTTACTTAGCCCTATTCCCTGATCACCTGATCCCTTTTTTTTGCTGCATGGAATCATCGACGTTGCCAACGCCTGTCCGCACCGGCCACCCTACGGGCCTGTATGTGCTGTTTTTTACGGAAATGTGGGAGCGGTTCAGCTACTACGGGATGCGGGCCATTTTGCTGCTTTTTCTGATCGACAATGTGCGGGGGGGCATGGGCCTGACCGAAGCTGAAGGGGCCGCCATCTACGGTATTTATACGGCTTCGGCCTACCTGCTGTCGCTGCCCGGCGGCTGGATTGCCGATAACTATCTGGGCCAGCGAAAGTCCATTTGGTATGGCGGGCTTATTATCATGCTGG
>JAYVAP010000384.1:0-8338 GCA_043750915.1 Spirosoma sp.
TGATCGTTGGCGCAACCTATACACCCTACGATACCATTGTTTCGCTGGCCCACGAAGCCCAGCATTACCTCGGCATTCCCGATATTCCCGTTGTTTCCGTCTCCACAGCCTGCTCGTCGCTGCTCAACGCCATCGAACTGGTCGAAGGTTATTTTGCCCTCAACAAAGCCAGCCGGGCATTAGTCATCGTGTCGGAGCATAACACCGCTTATAACAACGATGAAGACACCATTTCGGGGCATCTGTGGGGCGACGGGGCCGCTGCGCTGCTGATTACGAAAGAGCGGCAGCGTGCGGACGATTTTGCTATCCGGGCTTTGCTCACGGGCGGAGCGGCTCACACGCCAAAGGCCACCACGGCAGTGATGATGAAACCCAACGAAGGGGGCGTTACGATGCCTTTTGGCCGCGATGTGTTTATCAATGCCTGCCAGTATATGCCCAAAGCCAGCTTGCAGGTGCTGGAGCGCTGCGGCCTTACCCTGGCCGATGTTGACTATGTATTGCCGCATCAGGCCAACCTGCGCATCTCACGGAACGTGATGAAAACACTCGGCTTGCCCGAGGAGAAACTCATTTCCAACATTCAGCTGCTGGGCAACACCGGCTGTGCGGGCTGTGCCATTGCGCTGTCGGAACGGTGGGACACTTTTCGGAAAGGCGAGCGAATTGTGGTTACCGTTTTTGGGGGCGGCTACTCCTACGGGGCCATGTTGATTGAAAAATAAGCCAGTTATTGAGCTGAGCTTATAAACGCATCGGGTTGGTATTTTTTTCACCCTCCGCCCGAACGGGTTTCTTGCCGGCAACAGGGGCTTTCGGTTTCTTTTTGCTGGCAACGGTTCGGGGGATGGCGTGTTTTTTCAGAATGCGCGCCTTTTCTGTTTGTCCAGTTTCGGTTTTGCGGGGCTGGTGGAGCTTAAGGCGGGCTTCGCGGGCCGCTGCGGTCAGATCGATGATAGGCGCAGGGTAATCGGTGCCGACGTGAAAATGGGCCATATCCTGCTCCAGCGGGGGCATTTCCCAGGGAGTGTGGATGTAAGCGACGGGACAGTTGGCTAATTCGGGTACCCACATTCGGATGAAAACACCCGCCGGGTCGTGGTCCTGCGATTGCTTCACGGGGTTATAAATACGAACCGTGTTCGTCCCCGTCATGCCCGACTGCATCTGGATTTGGGCGTAGTGTATGCCCGGCTCAAAATCGGTATACATCCGGGCCATGTGCAACGCCCCTTCTTTCCAGTGCTGGAGCAGATGATGGCTCAAAAACGACATCAGCATGGCCCGCATCCGAAAGTTGATGTAGCCCGTTGCCATCAGGCAGCGCATACAGGCATCTACCAGCGGGTAGCCGGTCTGGCCGTCGCGCCAGGCTGCGTAGTGAGCCGGGTTCTCGTTTTTTTGCAGCTCGTCGAAGGCGCGGTTCACATTCTCAAACTCCATCCGGTCTTCGGTCTCAAACTTCTGAATGAAATGGCAATGCCAGCGCAACCGCGATGCCAGCGCGTTGAACTGTCGGCCAAGCCCTGGTAAAACGGGCTGTTTAGCGGCCTGTAGCTGCGCCTGAAACACCTGCCGGATGCTGAGGCAACCCCATGCCAGGTAAGGTGATAACCGGCTGCATCCCCGCCTGCTTTCGAGTGGTTTCGAGATGGATTTGGCATACAGGGCCACGCGCTCGGTTAGGAAACTGCTCATGTATCGGTGCGCATTGTGCTCGCCACCGGGCTGGAACAACGCGTGCGGACGGCTCCACCCAGCGGGCAGGTCGGGACCACGCTCCGCTTCGTACCAGCCATCGGGCAGGTGGGCGGGTTGCCAGCGGGTCAGGTCGGGGTGTTGCTGGGGTGCCCGCATGGTTTGCTGCCAGCGGGCGGGCCAGGTTTCGCGGTCTGGCAACCCACGAATAACGCCGTTGTTCTGAAACTGCTGCCATAAAATCCCGTTTTCCCGGCAAAACCGGCCCACGGCTTTATCGCGGTCGTAAGTTATTTTCAGGCCGGTTTCCTCGTGCGAGAACAGGGAGCCAATGGTAAACTGAGCCTGCAACGCCCGCAAAACATCCATCACTGCGCGGTTAAATACCCAGACGATGGGTTGCCCCCCCGGCAATATCGCATCCAATGGCTTATCGTCGAACTGGAAAGGCAGCCATTCGTGGGTCCATTTTTTGTCCGGTGTCGGTTTGCCGATCACAAAAGCGGGTAGTTGTCGGTTCAGGTCGGCCAGGCATTCGGTCACGAAACGCCAGTGGCGCAGGTCGTAGTTGGGATCGGCTATCACCGACGGTTCGAAGCAGTAGAGCAGGAGCAGGGGCCGGAGATTGGGTGCGGCACCCGCGTTGAGGGCAGCCTGCAGGGGCGCATGATCGCGCAGGCGCAGGTCGCGCTTGAACCACAGAATGTCGATGGCCGGGCGTGGGGTCGTGGTCGTCATGGGCGAAGTTTATCGTTGTTGCCGTCGCGCCCAAAAGATGTGGAAAAGTGAGCCGGTTGCAAAATAATAAATTGATTTTAAACAAAAAGTCTTGCTGTTAGTTGCGCTGAATTCTATATTCACGAAATTAAAACCAAACCGGCACGTCTGGTTTTCTACCGTGATTTATACCCATGAAACGCAACCAATTTATCCTCTTCTTCCTGCTTTGGGCTGGGCTAACTGGCCCGGCTGTGGCGCAGTTGCTCACGCCCGCCCAGGCCCGCCAGGACCTCAGCTACCTGAAGCGAAAACTGGACCTGCTGCACCCCGGCATGGGCTACTACACGCCCCAGCTGCGCATGGAACAACTCTACGATTCGCTATATAACCGGTTAACGGCCCCAATTGATTACCTGTCGTTTTTTCGTCATGTTGGCCCCTTGGTGGCGGCCCTCAAAGACGGGCATACAAACCTGAACCACCGAAAAAACTACCTTGACCGATCAACACGTTTTATTCCGTTTTTTATCCGTCCGGTGGGCACACAATATTACATCAGCCACAACGTGTCGGCCGATACGCGCCTTCATCGGGGCACCGAACTGCTTACCATCAACCACCGCAGCGTGGCCAGTCTCCACGGCGAACTAATGAACGCTGATCATGCCGGCTCCGACGGCGACAACCTTACCGGTCGGCGGCAGTGGAGTTTGGTGCAGTTTGCCGATTATTACGCGGCCTGGTTTGGCTCAGCCGACTCCATTGCCGTTACTTTCCGGTTTGTCGGCGACACGCTGGTCCGGCAAACCACTTTGCGTTGCCCAACGCTCAGCACCTTCCGCTCAACGCTGCACAAACGCTACCCGCTTGATGTTCAGCAGTGGCCCAATTTATCCGTACGCGTTGTGGATACCCTCACCCACACGGCTGTGCTGCGGGTATCGTCATTTATGGGCAGCAAAAAAACGGACCCTTTCCAGTGGGCATTCAACCGGCGGCTGAAACGGGCCTTCCGGGAAATAAAGGGCGAAAATGTTCAGAACTTAGTGGTTGATATGCAGAGCAACGGAGGAGGTATGGTCTTGAACTCGGCCCGGCTGCTGCGGTATTGGTTGCCGGGGTCATTTGCCATTATGGCGCAGGAAGAAATGAAACAGGCGGCCCGCACGGAATTGGTTAGCCGCTGGAATCCGCTGTCGCTGCTGAATTTCAGCCTTAAATACCGGTCTGCCGATGCGGGCCATTTCGTCAGCCGGTGGGGGCGTGCCCGCTACCGGCCCCGCCACCGCACGGCATTCATGGGTAACCTCTATTTTCTGATGAATGGAGCCTCGTTCTCGGCCACCACCTCGGTGCTGGCCAAAACACTCGATGCGGGCCAGGGTACTTTCATCGGCGAAGCCAGCGGTAGTGCCTACTGGGGCGATTTTGCCGGTCATTTCAAAACGGTTACGCTGCCCTGTTCCCGGATGCAGGTGCGCATTCCCCTCCAAAAGCTGACCCACGCCGTCGATGCCGACCGAGCCAACGGCTTCACGGTCGAACCTGACTTTACTGTACTGCGCAACTACGACGACCTGCTCACCAACCGCGATTACGTGCTTGCCTACACGCTGGGGCTGATTCGGCAGGGTGTGGTGGTACGGCCCGGTTTCCGCCTGAACAAACTGCCCATCGCATCGCGCTGATGGGCAGGCGAGAGAGAAAAAAAACGACGGTGCGAGCGCAGGCTTTCGCGCTTTCTGGGTTTACTCCGTATCTTTGATACCGTGTATTGTATCGTCGACGTAGAAACCACCGGGGGTGTGAAAGGCCCCGCCCGACTTACCGAAATTGCCATCTTCCGCCACGATGGGCAGCAGGTTGTCGATTCGTTTCATTCGCTGCTCAATCCGGGCTGCGCCATTCCGCCTTTTATCCGGCAGCTGACCGGCATTTCCGATGCCATGGTTGCCCACGCGCCGGTCTTTGCCGACGTGGCCCGCCAGGTGCTCGACATTACGCAGGATGCCGTTTTTGTGGCGCATAACGTGAGCTTCGACTTCAATTTCATTAAAAAAGAGTTGAACTGGCTTGGCCACGAATACCTTCGCCGAACGCTCTGCACCGTTCGAACAAGCCGCAAACTTATTCCGGGTCATGCCTCCTATAGTTTGGGTAAACTTTGTCGGGCACTCGATATTCCGCTCAACGACCGCCACCGCGCCCAGGGCGATGCGGCTGCCACGGTGCGGCTGTTCGAGATGCTGCTACAGCACGACAATCAGGGCCTGATTCCACGCATAGAACTGGTTTCACCCCATTAGATTACGGGGCTGGCTGTGAACTGGCGTTTGCTCACTGGCCCGGCTGGCACCTCTATAACCACGCGCGTGCCCATACCCGGCTGTGCCTGCCAGTCTATTTTCCCGTTCAGAATGACTACCCGCGAATTTATGCCGCCCAACCCTAAGCCCGAGGTCCCGCGCCGGGCTTTATCATAGTCGAACCCCTGCCCGTCGTCGCTATAAAAGAGCAACATCCGGTCGGGCTGTTGCTGAATATGAAGGTCGAGGTGGCTGGCATTGGCGTGTTTGAGGGAGTTGCTCACCAGCTCCTGCGTGATCCGGTAGAGCATCACCTCGGTGTGGGCAGGCGGGCGGCTGGTAGCCGGAGTCGGGTGGCCGTTCTGGGGGCGGGGTAACTCCTCGAAAAGCAGTTTCGTGCTGATTACGCCACTGGCATTGACCCGCCCAAACAGTTCTTCAACGGCCGCCACGTAGCCGTAGCGCTCCAGGGTGGGTGGATTAAGTTTGCGGAGCAGGTTTCTGACATCGCTGATGGTATCGTTGATGAGGGTGAAGATGGTGTTTTTGAGCGACAGGATGGCCGGGGTTTCGCCTGCCTGCTGGGTTAGCTGCGTGGCGTAGAGTTTAATGGTGGCCAGCCGCGTGCCAATTTCGTCGTGCAAATCGCGGGCAATCTCTTTTTTTACCTGCTCCTGAATGCTGTAGGCCAACCGCAGCCGGTTGGTTTCCTGCTGCCGGATGGCGTTTTCGCGTTGCCGAATCCAAACGAATAAACCCAAAAGAAACAGACCGATGCAAAACAGAATGAACGGGGTTGTTTGCCAGAATGGCGGCTGAATACGAATGGTCAGCCGGCGGCTTTGGCGACTCCAGTGCCCGTCTTTGTTGGCGGCTTTCACCTGAAAAACGTAGTTGCCCGGCGGCAGGTTAGCATATCGAACATAGTTTTTCTCCCCCGCCATTACCCAATGCGGATCGTAGTTGGTGAGTTGATACTGGTAGTTGTTGTGGCCGTTGCTGCGGTAATCGAGCGCGGCAAACTCCATCGAAATCGTGTTCTGGCCGTAGTTGAGGTCGATCTGGTCGCGCTCACCCACGTAGTCGTCGGTCAGGAACGGCTCTTCGTTGACATTGATATTGTAGATATAAACCGGCGTGCTGAGCGACGAACTGCGAAACTGGTCGGGCCGGAACCGGTTGAAGCCGGTAACACCCCCAAAGTACATCTCGCCCGAAGCGGTTTGCAGATAAGCGTTACCGTTGAATTCGTAGCCCTGCAAGCCATCGCTAAGGTCGAAGTTTTTGAGCGTTTCCGTGGCCGGGTCGAGTCGTGAGATGCCCCGATTGGTGCTGATCCAGAGTTTGTTGTCGGCATCGGCGAGGGTGCCATAGACAAAAGAATTGGCCAGTCCCTGTTTGGTGCCGTAGATGCTGATTCGCGCCGTTTTGGGCCGCAGCGCCACCAATCCCTGATCGGTACTCAGCCACATCAACCCGCGAGCGGGGTCGGGCCGCAGGTGCAACACCATGTAACCGGCCAGCCCCGACCGGATTTGCTGCCACGGAGCCGTTGCCAGACGTGGCAGTTGATAGCAGTGGTAGCCGTTGAGGTAAGTGCCCACCCACAACTGCCGGGCGGGCGCGTCGTACCAGAGGCTGAATATGTTCTCATGGCCCAAAACGGGCAGCTTCGACCAGGTTCGGCGGGTGGTGTTGAGGGCGTATAAGCCCGCTTCGGTAGCGGCCACCAAAGTTGTGTCGTTAATGCTGACCATATTCCTGACGTAATTGTCGGTTCCCTGGCCGGGCGAGACAGGAAAGGGAATAGACGCGAAGGTTTGCTTTTGGGCATTGTAGGCGAGCACGCCACCCAGCACGCCCACCCAGATGCGCCGTTGCCAATCGCGGTAGATGCTTTTGGTGAGGTTGTGCATGGGCAGCGGTCCGGGATTCTGCTGCGTGAGGTAGCGTTGCACAATGCGGTTGGTGCGCGGATCGAGCACGTCGATTCCTTTTTCGGTAACAATCCACACCCGGTCGAACCGTTCTTCCAGGAAGCCCCGGACGGTGTAGTTAGTAAGTTTCTGGTCGGGGGCGAGGGGTCCCGGCAACTGGCGCTTGGTGAGGCCGTTGAACAAAAACGCGTCGGGAATGATGCGGGCCAGACCATTGGGGTCGACATTGGCCCAAACCACGCCCAGATCATCCACGTATACTTTGTTGATCTCGAATTCGCTCAGGGGCTGACCCGCGCCGGTGAACGTGTTGACCTGCCCAAAGAGGTGCGACCGTTTGTCGAAAAATAGCACACCATCGCGCTGGGTGCCCAGCCAGAGCCGCCCGCGCTGGTCGGGGGCAAGGCTGTAAATGGCACTGATGGGCTGGTTCCGGAACTGGTCGTAGGTTTGATAAACAGGCTGGCGGTAGTCGAACCGGATCAGGCCCACATCCGTACCCAGCCAGGCAATATCATTGGCATCGATGAAAAACGAGAAAATCGTTCGGGCCGGTCCAAACCGGTTGTCGGGCCGGTCGCTGAAATAATGTGACAGCGTGCCACTACGGAGGTTATACCGAATCAGCCCACGGGGGGCATGTAGCCATACATCGCCCGAGGGGGTGCAAACGGTAGACCCGGGCAGGTCATACTGCCGGGTGAGGTGGAGACTGGCCGACAGGATTGTTTTGCGCCCGTTGCGGTAGTCGAACCGTACCAGCCCTTCGGTCTCGCTCAGGTAAAGCAGCTGGGTTTTGTCGACAAAAAATGGCTGCGTCCGGCCCGTACGAGTCTGTTTATTAGCACGCTCCGGTCCAGTGCCGGTCATGAACGAATCGAAACGGTCGTGCCGGCGGTCGTAGCGGTTCAGTCCTTCTTCCGTACCGATCCAGAGGTTCCCATCTGGGTCTTCCACAATACCCAGAATGCTGACTCCCCGAATGTTGCTGGACCGCGCCTGAGCGGCTTCGCGCGGACCCAGCGGGTGGCTGGCGGGCTGAAACGTGCGAAAATGATGCCCGTCGTAGCGGTTAAGACCGTCCTGCGTACCAAACCACATAAACCCCCGGCTATCTTTCAGCATCGAATAGACTGACCCCTGCGTCAACCCATCGTTGACACCGATGTGATCGACCCGAAACAGGATACTGCTGGTGGGGGGCGTTTGTGCCCATCCCAGCCCGAATACTGAGAGCCAGGCAAAGGTCAGGCAAACGAAGCGTATCGATAAACTCATTGTGGGAAGAGAAAGCTACAGTAAGCAACTGTAAATGAGCTACCTATTTGTCGCATTTCCAAACCCGCCGATGAACATAGCTGCCACACCAATCCACTGGCTGGTTGAAATGGGGTTCTGTTGCGAGCGCAAGTTGTTTTTTTTGGCCATTCTGACGTTATTGGTGGGCTTATTGTTGTCGCCCATTTTCGCAAACTTCACT
Organism: Spirosoma sp.; assembly: GCA_043750915.1. Lineage (GTDB taxonomy): Bacteria > Bacteroidota > Bacteroidia > Cytophagales > Spirosomataceae > Spirosoma. The sequence continues at coordinate 8,145 of JAYVAP010000384.1, forward strand.
TATGCGTTTCGTCAACTCCATTTACCCGTTCTTCCCGTTGCTCATGCTGACATCCATTGCCACCGGCCAGGGCAACAGCCGGTTGCCGTATCCGCAAACCCGCAAAGCCGACCAGACCGACGACTACCACGGCACCAAAGTGGCCGATCCCTACCGCTGGCTCGAAGACGACCGCTCTGCCGAAACGGCCAGCT
>JAYVAP010000385.1:0-5681 GCA_043750915.1 Spirosoma sp.
TTCCCGATCCTACGGTTAGCTTCACGTAACCCGGCTCAGCATTGGTGGCGGTTAAGCCTGCGGCTGTCAGCGACCGGCCACTTTCCTGCACGGCATCGGCCCGGCTGGCCGGTATGTATACCGTGGCGGTTGTGTTGGCCGGAATTTGGACCGTCATGCTGAGTTTGCCGGCCTCCTTTTTCCAATCGGAGCGAACCAGCCCGTAGTAGGTTTTCAGGCTGGCACTGGCCGAGGTCAGCCCCCCGCCCGGGCGGGGGTTAATCACAATCTGCCGGTAGCCCGGCCCAGCTTCATCGGTGTCTATACCCGTTATGGTTCGGTACATCCAGTCGCCCACGGCACCGTAGGCGTAGTGATTGAAGGACGTCATGCCCGGACTTTGAAAGGTGCTGTCGGGTTTTATGGAGTCCCAGCGTTCCCAGATCGTGGTTGCCCCCATCTTTACCGGATAGAGCCACGAGGGGTAGGTGTCCTGCATCAGCAGGGCATAGGCCAGGTCGATATGGCCAAAGCGGGTTAGTACAGGACACAGAAAAGGCGTTCCCAAAAAGCCGGTAGTAAGGTGCGTTTTGTATCTTTTAACGTTCTCTACCAACCGCTCCACCGCCTGCGGGCGCAGTTTCTCGGGGAGCATATCAAATTGCAGGGCCAGCACATAGGCCGTTTGCGTATCGGAGATGAGCCGCCCGCTGGGGGTCATATAGGCGTGCTGAAAGGTGGTTTTAACGCGTTCCAGCAAGGCGGTATAATGGGCGGCATCCTCGGTTTTGCCCAGCACAACGGCGGTTTTGCGCATCAGGTCGGTGCTGTAGGCGTAAAAACACTGCGCCACCAAATAGACATCGGTAAATGCTGACTTTGCTTCAAAAGCTGGGCTTCCTTCGATGGCTACATACGACAGCCAGTCGCCAAACTGAAAACCGGTGCTCCAGAGGTCGTTTTTGGCTGCCTTCTCCATGTAGCCCTGATAAGCTTTCATGCTGGCATATTGCTCTTCCAGCACCCGCCGGTCGCCGTAGGCCACATACATGTTCCAGGGAATGATGATGCTGGCATCCGACCAGCCGGCCTCCCCATCCGGTTCGTAGGGTTTATCTCCTTTGGGTCGCATCACATCGGGAATTACCGCCGGCACGGCTCCGTTGGATGCCTGGTCGGCGGCTACGTCTTTGAGCCATTTGGTAAAAAAGTTGTTGACGCCGAAGTTAAAAGCTGCCGTGCGCGAGAACACTTCAGCATCGCCGGTCCAGCCCAAACGTTCGTCGCGCTGCGGGCAATCGGTGGGCACGTCGAGGAAGTTGCCGCGCTGCCCCCACTGAATATTGCTTTGCAGTTGGTTGATTAACTTGTTCGATGTTGTGAACTCACCTGTTTTGGGCATATCGGAATACAGGGTGACGGCCGTAAAATCGGCGGGGTTGGGCGGGGCGGTCAACCCTTTGATACGCAGGTACCGGAAGCCAAAAAATGTAAAGTGTGGCTCCATCGTCTGGCGGCCGTCTTTGAGTATGTACGTGGCCTGGGCTTTGGCCGTGCGCAGGTTTTCAAAATAGGCGTTGCCCTGTTTGTCGAGCACCTCGGCGTGCGACAGCAGGAGCGTATCGCCGGCTTTGCCGGAAACGCTGAACTCAACCCACCCCACTAAGTTCTGTCCGAAATCCAGCACCGTTTCGCCTTTGGGCGTGGTAATTACCCGAACGGGCTTTATGCGTTCGTGTTTGGTGGTGAGTTCGTTGTAGTTGGCCACTAAGTTTTTATAACCAAAATCTTTTGTTTTCACGCCTGTCCATTCCGCATCGGCATAGCCCGGCGACGACCAGCCGGCTTTTTCCTGCCGGGCATCATAAATCTCGCCATCGTAGATATCGGCGAAGCGTATTGGCCCTGTCGATGATTTCCAGCTTTCGTCGGTGATGATGGTTTCGGTGCTGCCGTCGGTATAAGTCAGCGCTAACTGACCCAGTAGGGCCAGGTCATTGCCGTAGATATTCTTTTGTTTTTCCCAGGCCAGCCGCCCCCTGTACCAACCGCTGCCCAGCGTAACCCCCAGAGCGTTAGGGCCGGATTTGAGCAACTTCGTTACGTCGTATACCTGATATTGGAGATGGGTTTTGTAGCTTGTCCAACCGGGGGTCATGTAAGCATCGCCCACGCGCTGCCCGTTTATCTGCGCTTCGTAGACACCGTGGGCGGTCATGTATAAAGTAGCGGACCGCACCGTTTTGGGAACCGAGAATGATTTTCTGAACATTGGGCTGGGACGGTTGAGGGTATCCTCGGCAAAACCAACCTCAATCCATTTTGCCTGCCAGTTGGCCGCCGTCAGCAGGCCCGTTTGCCAGTTTGCCGGTGTGCTCCAGGCCGATGGTTTGCCCGTTGGGCTGTCCCACACCCGCACCTGCCACGTATATTGCCGGCCCGGCAGCAGGGCAGCTCCTGCATAAGGCACCTTGACCGACTGCGCCGACACCACCCGGCCCGACTGCCAGGCACTGCCCTGGGCAACCGTTTTAGCCTCGGTACTCATCCTGATTTCGTAGGCCACCTGCCGAACATTGCGCCGGCTGGCCACTACCGGTGACAACTGCCAGCTCAGGTGCGGAGTTGCCACGTCCAAGCCCAGCGGGTTCGTTCGATTCTCGGTTAAAAGCGAATGCACTACAACCTGAGCCCATGCTCCGGTGATGAGTAGTAAATGGACGGTCAGCAGAAAAAGTCGTTTTTTCATGGAAGTAAGCGAAGGCTCAGATAATAGGATTGTATCACTTCGTAAAGGTAAAATTTGCTTTTACAAATACCTACCTCCACCTGCCTACCCACACTACAACGACTGCCTGACGATAAGCCGAAACGGATTCTGTACCTGCCGAATCGTATTTTCCAGCACGAGTTGAGCCGCCGTGCGCCCCATTTGCTCAAAATCGGTGGAGATAACCGAAATGCCGTCCAGCAGAAGTTCTTTCACGGGGGTTTCGTTGTAGGAGAGAATACCCACCTCCTGACCCACCCGCAGGGCAGTGTCTTTGATCCGTTTAATGAGCGTTACCAAATCGTCTTCCATCAGGTTGATAAACGCATTTCCCGGCTCAATAGCCAACTGACTGATGTCGTGCACAACCCGCGCTCCAAACCCATTCTCGGCGCAAAACCGGCGAAAACCGTCCAGAATAGCTTCGGGGTGGTAGGTGCTGGCCGGAAAAAGTATGTTTAAGGTTGTGTATTTTCGGAGCAGCGGCAGGGCTTCGGTGAGGGCCTGATACAGGTCGTTTTCAAAATCCTGAACCACTGCCGAGTAGCGGCCCGTTAGCCCGTCGATGTGTTTATCCATGACCACTAGTTTGTGTTTGGGCAGGGCATTGATCAGGTCCACGGCCCGCTCGCCCCCGTCGAAAAAATGGGCGATCACTACGTAGTGCGTGTAGCCGTATGCGTGGTTGAGCAGGATGTTTTTGAATAAACGAAAGTCGTTGTGATACACGAAAAAATCAATCGGCACATCGGGGCCGAGCGTCCTGGTAAAGGCATCGTAGATAAGTTTTTTGTGGGTGCTGAGTTTATTGAAGAGCAGAAAAACGTTCAGCTTGCGGTCGATTTCGGCATCGCTGATGTAGTAGCCTTTCCCTTTGGTGGACCCGATAAGTTTCTTTTCCTTGAGCAAATCGTAGGACCGCTCCACGGTGCGTTTGGATACGTCGAACTCGGTGCACACCGCGAAGATGGAGGGCAGCTTGTCGCCCGGCAGGATGTCTTTATTTTTAATGCCCTCCACAATTGAATTATAGATCTGGAGGTATTTGGGTGTACTGGAAAAATCGTTGATGGCAATTTGCTGAAGCATAGGAGGGACTTTAATTGAGCAAAAATACCGTCATCGTTTTGGGTCCGTGGGCACCCAGCACCAGCGACTGCTCGATGTCGGCGGTTTTGCTTGGCCCGGCAATAAACACGCCGAAATTATAGTCGTCGGCCCCAATGCGATCGTAAGCGTCGTGCATCGTGGGCAGCAGATCCTCTGCCGGGAGCACCACCGCCAGATGCTGCGGAATAAACGGTATGGCCCGGAGTGGCCGGTTCTGAATGCTCCCCAGCAGCGGCTCCGTAACCCAAACTGCCCCATTTTCGACCACCCCAAAATGAGCGGTAATAACGGCCAGCTCCACGTCGGCCAGCGTGTGGGGCAGGGCCGTATCTTCTGACTCGCCCAGCCAGCTCATCGTGGCTACGTCGGCCAGCTGGGGCAGCGTGCTGATGATGCGGTGTTGCCCAACTAAGTAATTTTGTCGGATATGTTGTTCAATATCAGTCCAGCCCTTTACCGGCACGAGTTGTCCACCGATGCGCGTGAGCGTGTCGCCAAACTGTTGTACCCGGTTGTCGGCAAAGTTTGTGGAAGCAGCCCGCGCCAACGTCGTCAGGTTGGGCAGGGGCGTTTGCTCGGGCTTGTTTTGCCAGACGGCCTGTAGGATTTTATCGCGGGTGGTCATGAGATTCGGATAAGAAATAGGAATTTTTGAGAAAAGCACCAGAGTCGACTACTCGTAAATGGCGAGCGGTTTTAGTACTTTTCTTGCATCTCTTTATAACTAATCTTATGGGGCTGAGTTAAGAATTATTATCTCAATCTCTGCAAAGGGCAATCTTGCTTTTGTCATATACAAATCAGTAGGAGTCAAGCGGAACTCTATCTATCAAAACTGTGTCCGCATATATTTTCAAAATAAACTCTTTCTCCAGTGGAGACCCGTTTGTATAGTATCCGAAACGTCCACTAAGGGTATCTCGTGAATTTGAAAATTTATAACTCATTCGGTAGCCACCCTCACCTTTAGATTCTAATTTGAAGCTTGTACGAATGCTATCCCCGTTTGGAATAATAAAGCTTGTTGTTCTCCTCTGACCCACATCATTTGAAAACGTCAAGTAATCAATCGTCTGTTGAGCTTTATTAACTGCGCGGAAGGTGATTTGTCGCTCAGGGTCTTTCTGTTCGCACGACTCCAAAACAAGTAAGCTGAGCGTAAGGAGAACTGTTCGATAATAGACCATAGTCGAAGAATGTGTTTTTGTTAGGAGTATCAGCAACTGGAATTAGTTGTAATGCAAGTAGATATGTACTCTATTAGAGTTTAACCGCGTTTTGATTATCAATCCAAACGAAGATCGTTGTGCGGCATTTAAGTTGAGTAGGCATGTCTTCTGGTCTTGCTGTACCTGTTACCGTAGCCTTTCTCAACTCATTAGCCTGCAAAAAAGCTGTTGCCTTTGCCAGCTCAGCTGAATCTTTGATAGCAACCATAATTGTTAAAGGCGTTCGGGTTCGCTCATCCAAAAGTAAAAATCTTCCCGTGCTGGGTTGGCCAATCATACCCGAGACAGTTACTTGTTTACCATTCCAGAGATGGTTGTTCTTACATTTACCTTGGATCTCCTCGACCAGTTCAGCCGGAGAATATACTTTGGCTGGATCTATATCAAAAGTCGTCTTTTCACAGGCTAAAAGAGCTAAAAGTAACAAGATCAACAAATAGGGTCTCATCTTATAAATAGGGTTTAAAGAATTTCATCGCGCATTTGTTCTGAGTAAATGACTGTAAAAGTACGCTAAGAAACTGATTTGACCTGTTATGAAATTGTTATATAAGTCAAATTATGTTAGCTAACCCGTGATTTACAAGCACTGA
>JAYVAP010000386.1:0-6262 GCA_043750915.1 Spirosoma sp.
GGTGGCGGGCACCCTGCGGGGCGACGAAGAAAAGGAGCAGGCCCGGCTGCTGAGCCGCAACCTCTCCAACGCCGATAGCCTGATGATGGACTGGATGAGCCGCTACAACGGCGATACCCTCGCTAAACTTTCTGCGGACGATGCCCTGCGGTATCTGACTGAACAAAAAGACAAAATCACCGATGTTAAAACCAAACTCAACACCAGCATTGACCAGGCTCGCCAGTTTCTGGACAAAAAATAACCGCTATGCCCACGCAATCGCGCTGCTTGTGCTGGTCAGTTGCGGGTCGGCCAATGACAAATTGCCCATTCTGGGGGAGCGGGAGGCCATAACGAAAACAGTCGATGGCAAACCGGTTATCGACTCGACCTACCAGACGATCCCGGATTTTGCCTTCGTCAGCCAGTATGGCGACACCGTGACGGCGAAAACCCTCGACGGTAAAATTTACGTGGCCGACTTTTTTTTTACGAACTGCCCCACCATCTGCCCCAAAATGAAGGTGCAGCTGAAGCGCGTTTACGAGAAATACCGGGGCAACAACCGCGTGATGTTGCTCTCGCACACCATTGATCCGGCGCATGACACGGTGCCGGTGCTCCACGAATTCGCCCAAAACCTCGGCATCACGGGACGGCAATGGCTGTTTGTGACTGGCGACCGCGACAAAATCTACGACATTGGCCAGCGCAGCTACCTGGTTACGGCCCAGGCCGACTCCACCGCACCGGGGGGCGTTGTCCACAGCGGGGCGTTTATTCTGGTCGACAAAGCCAAACACATCCGGGGCATCTACGACGGCACCACCGAAGCGGGTGTCGACAAGCTGATGGCTGACATCGACCGGCTGCTGGCCGAATACAAATCATGAAGCAACCTCTGAGAATCTGCTCCCTGCTGGTCACTTTTGTCTTCTTGTTAAACACAATAGCCTGCCAGTCTGATGCCGAACTCCAGCGGCAGCGTTACATAACGGAAGGTATTCTGGTGTATAAAACCAACTGCGCCAACTGCCACCAAACCAATGGCCAGGGCCTGGCTGCGCTGTATCCACCCCTGGCGGGGTCCGATTATTTAGCCAACAAAAATAGCGTTATCTGCCTGATTCGGTATGGCCAGCGGGGCCCTATTGTGGTCAATGGCAAACGATATAACCGCCCGATGCCTGCCCAGCCGCAGCTCAGCGACCTCGAAATTGCCGAGCTGACAACCTACCTCTATAATGAATGGGGCAACGAAACGACGGTGACGGATGTAAAAACGGTGACACCGGTTTTGGCGCAGTGTCGCCCGTGAGGAGGGTGCTAAAACCCCGCTCCGCTTTCGGCGTTGAAAATACCCGTCGGCTTGCGAATGGCGTATTGGCTGAAGTCCTGATTGGCATCTAAGCCGACACCGTACAGTTTTTCGCCGGTCTGCTGACTGAGTATCATCACCCGCTTTTCGGTGAATACTTTTTTGGTATTGGGGTTCCAGTTCAGTTCGGGGGTGAGCAGTTTTTCCTGCTTCTGTTTATTGACAACCACCACGTTGCCCATAACGGTATAGAGGTCCTTGGCTTTGTTATAGCGGCCGGAGTCGGAGCGCAGGGTCGTTACTTCTTCGCCTGCCGGGCCATAAAAAACAATGGAAACCGTTTTTGGGTATTTCCGGTCGTCGTTGGCATAGCGAAACTGTTTTGGCGTGGTCAGTTTCACCCGCAGCATGGCCATCTCGCTGTAGAGCAACCGTACGTCGTTAATTTCTTCAATCGGGCCGGTGTAGGCAACGGTCTTTGGGGCCTGTTTAGGCTCTTCGCAGGCCCACACAACCGCCATGAGAAGCATGAGAAGCGGCAAACGGCCCCGCCGGTCTGCATTCGTGACTACCAATTGCATAGGCAACCCGGTCATAATTCATTGTTTAGTCCACCACCTGCTTGCGGAACCACCAGTCGTTGAGCGAGAAGCCCAGGGCCATTTTGAGGTACTGCTCTCTAATCTGGACTCCCGTCAGCGTGCCCCGCTGCCCGCCAACCACCGACAGGGTAATGTGATTGACTAAGTAGGCCCCCAGCGGCAGCGACAGTCCTAAGCTGGCGTTAACGTCGTTAATCTGGGCACCCTCCACGCGGTATGGCAACTTATTATACTGAAAACCAATGCGGTAGGTAATCAGGTCGCGGTAGCGGATCGAGTTGGCTTTGGGCGTAATCTCGATACCCGTTGCCACGCTTATGCCATTGGCGAAGTTGCCGGGCTGATCGGAGACGGTGCGAAACTGGTTCCACTGCTGAAACCCCACATCCACACCGATGAGGAAGGTATTGTTTTTTTCTAAGCTGATGCCAAAACTCGTTCTTTGGGGCAGCGTGGTGCGGCCGGTGGCTTCGGCCCGCAGGGTGTCGGGGGCTGAAATGGGGTTGCCGCCCAGGGTGGTTTGCTGGTAAATGTCGGTTTCGCGTGCGTTCACGCGGGTCCGAGGATCGTAGGTAGCCCCGAGGTTGAGTGTCCACTTCTCGCTTAGTTTGGGGCGCCAGGCGGCCCCCAATTTCCAGACAATGTCACTGTAGTTAGCCCGGTTCAGGCGGCTCACGCGCGTATCCTGAAGCCCCTGCTGACTGTCGTTGATAAGCAGCCGCGCGTTGGATGCGTTAGTGATATTGCCGAAAACAAACGCGGCTTCTACCCCTACATAGAGGTTTTTGGTGATGCGCACGCCGTTGGCAAACGCTGCCTTGTTCAGCCCGCCCCGCCCGGTGTAGTTATACTCCCCTTCGTAGATGGTGCCGGGCACCTGCCGGTACTGGCGGGTGCTGTAATCAACGTAGGTATAGGGCCTGAGGCTCAGCGACATATTCCAGCGGGAGTTGGCGGGAAATGCCAGGGCTAAGTAGCCGAGGTTGGCACCAAAGTCCCGCTGATTCTGCACCCCGCCATTGAGGTTCTGGGCCAGGGCTTTCGACTGGCCCATCAGCCCTACTTCAAAGACCGTGAACCGGGTTCGGCGGGCCAGCAGCGCGGGGTTTTGCAGATTCAGGTAAAAAGCACTGGCGTTGCTGATGCCCACACCGCCCATACCCATATTGGTCACGTTTCCTTCGTTGTATAACTCACCAATGCCCAGTGCCGAATAGGGCGAGTTACCCAAACCCTGCGCCAGCACCACCGGCGACGATGCGGCAATGGCCAGTAAACTATGCGTTAACGTCTGGCGTATCCGCTTATAAATTCTCAACATTATGGCGTAAAATTCTATTCAACCCAATCAGCACTAATTCGGGCACTGCAAATATCGGCCCTTTCAAACGACTTTCAAAGGACGACGCATCGCCCCCGCACAACAGCACCACAATCGCCGGCCATGTTTGGCGGTAAGTGTCGATGATGCCGTTCAGCTCAAACAGCAGTCCATTGAGAACCCCGCTTTGCATGGCATCCCGCGTGTTGGTCGCCGTCAGGGCGGGCCAGTCCAGCCCTGCACCGGCATCAACCGCCAGCAGGGGCAGGCGGGCCGTTTGCTCGTGCATGGCCCGGAAACGCATAGGCAGCCCCGGCGAAATCAGCCCGCCCCGAAACACGCCCGCCCCATCCACAAAGTCGGCCGTCAGGCAGGTGCCCAGGTCGAGCACCAGGCACGGCTGCTTCGGAAACAGGGCCGTTGCGCCCACCGCAGCCGCCACCCGGTCGGCGCCCAGGGTGTGGGGGGTGTTGTAGGCGTTGCTAATGGGCACCGGCGTTTCGCTGCTCAGCACCAAAACCGCGCGGCCCGCCGGTGCCAGCCGGGCTTTGATTTCACTGGCCGGGCGGCTCGTCGACGATACAATGATGGTGGACACCGGCGGCTGTTGAGCCAAGTCGGCCAGCAGGGCATCGATGGCATTATAACGCCGTGTTTCGAGGAGCGTTGAACCGTTGAACCAACCGGTTTTCACGGTTGAGTTACCCCAGTCGATGGCTAAACTTTCGGGGAGGTTGCTATGTGGGGAGGTTGCTGTTGCGGGCATTTGATAGTTGTAACGGTAAAGTGGGTCCAGGTTGGGGCGACCGACGTTGGTTTTAAGGAAATTTAAGAAAATGCAGGGCCTGTCCCATTTTACGGAAACATTTCTTACCCGATAACGTTATCTTGACAAATACCGGATTCCTGTATTATCTTTGCCACCATCAATCAGGTCGGCAGATGGTGCTTTCCTTAAAGCATCTGTCTCATAGATACGACAGACCGTCTCATTGACACATCCGTTTTCCCTAATGTTTCGATAACTATCGTGTCTGGCCCCACCAGACTGCTTCGTTTGGGTTACGCAAACCCTGTTTAGTCAATCTATTTTCCTTGCATACATACGTAACTTCTTTATAATCAGCCTGTTTGGTTGCCTGATGGTTTCCCCCTGCTGTTTGTCTATTCAACCGAAAGCAATGCCCATGCCGGGTATTCTCCGCTTCCAACGTGTCAAACCAACCCCGTTTGTTACCGCCACGCCCGTGGTTTCTTCAAGGTTTATTGCTAACCTGCACTTATGTACAATATTGAAGCCCTGAATGCAAAGCTCCTCTCCGAGCTGCGTCCCATTGCCGATGAATTTGGTATTCGCGACAATGCCAAATTCCCGAAAAAAGAATTGATTTACGAAATCCTTAAAAAACAGTCGGTTATGCCTGGTCCCGACCCGGTCGAGGGCGTAGTGGCTGCCGTTCCGGTGGCAGCTGATGAAGCCCCCCGACGCGGCCGGCCCACCAAAGCAGCCCCCACCAAAGCGGCCCCCGCCGAAACCGCCCCACTACCCAAAGCGGCAACACCCGCCCCAGTCACCCACGAGGCCGTGGCTGCGGCAATAGCCGATGCGCCCGTTAGCCAGACCCGGCAGCGTGTTCGGCGCGATGCCGGTGCTGCCAACACGCCCCCCCCGATGCCGGACCAAACCGGCCCCGCAGAAACCGCTGAAGCCCCGGTGGCGGAAACACCACCGGGTGAGTTCCCGAGCGATACCATGCCCCTGCCCGCCGACACACAAGCGATAACGGAAACTCCGGCTCCCAGCACCCGAAACGAGCGGGCCGCCAACCCACGAACCGATGCGAACCGTTCGCAACGCCCGCTTCGGGCGGAGGGCAACCCGCCTGCCGGACGCGATAACACGGCCGGACGGCAACGTATGGACACCAATCGGGATGGCGTTCAGCCGCGCCGGGACCGTATGGACCGCCCGCGCGAAGGCAATGAACCCATTGGCAACCGGCCCGGACCAGCGGGTCAGCGGCCCCGCACCCAGCGGATGGTAGCCGACGAAACCACCCAACCCGATGGCGGACGGCCCGACGAGGAGTTTCTGACACCAACCGTTTTGTCGGACGATACGGCCGGCAACCGCCAAACCCCGGCGGGCGATGCCCCGGCGGTTTCCCCGGCTAACCCGGATGCGCAGCCGGGCGTTTCATCCGATAACAGGCAACAACCCGATCAGCCACAGACCGATCAGCCCGCCCAGCCGCAGCTTCACCAGCCCACGCGGGAGGCTCAGGAATATCAGAACCGCATTCGGCGGCAGTATAACCAGCACATCCGCGAATTCGACGGCATCATTGACAATGAGGGCGTGCTGGAGATTATGCAGGATGGTGGCTACGGTTTCCTCCGCTCGGCTGATTACAATTACCTGGCCTCGCCCGACGATATTTACGTGTCGCCCTCGCAAATCAAATTGTTTGGCTTAAAAACCGGCGACACCGTCCGGGGTGCCATTCGCCCACCCAAAGAAGGCGAGAAATATTTTGCCCTGCTGCGGGTATCGACCGTAAACGGAAAAACGACCGAAGAAATCCGCGACCGGATTCCTTTTGAGTACCTGACACCCCTGTTTCCCGAAGAGCAGCTGCACCTGAGCAACCGCCCGGAAAACTACTCGTCGCGGGTGCTGGACTTGTTTGCGCCCATTGGCAAAGGACAGCGTGGCATGATTGTGGCACAACCCAAAACGGGTAAAACAGTGTTGCTCAAGGAAATAGCCAACGCCATCACGCGTAACCACCCGGAGGTATACCTGATTGTGCTGCTGATTGACGAACGGCCCGAAGAAGTAACCGACATGGCCCGCAGCGTAAATGCCGAGGTAATTTCGTCGACCTTCGATGAGCAGGCCGACCGGCACGTGAAAGTATCGAGCATGGTGCTCGAGAAAGCCAAACGAATGGTAGAGTGCGGCCACGATGTGGTGATTCTGCTCGACTCGATCACGCGGTTGGCACGGGCTTATAACACCGTTGTGCCCTCGTCGGG
>JAYVAP010000387.1:0-3045 GCA_043750915.1 Spirosoma sp.
TTTACTGATACTGAATATACATTGGTTTTGGTTCCAGGGCCAGCACCTCGGCGGGGGTCATGATGCGGGAGCCGGGCTTGCGAAAATCGTTGTCGTAAAACAGCTTGAAACCCGTGTACTGCACTGGCTCTTTCTGAATATAGGCTTTATACGAATCCTTTTTCAGCACCGGCGGTCCCCAGCCGTCCATGTCCATGACAATCTGTACATTCGGATCGAGTTTAATGTTTTTGTAGTTTTTGATCATGCCCTGCGTAAACCGGTGAACAACCAGTACTTTGGGCGGCAAGCCATTTTCCCTAACAACCCGGCTCAGAAACTGCACCGCCTGATTCACGTCGGCTGCATCATAGGAGCCAATACGGGTGCCGGGTTTGGCCCCCGTGATCATCGAAAACTCCGGGTCGATACCCAAATGCACAAAAGGGAGTTTCAGGTATTTTTCCATGAACTGCATCTCGGGTCCGAGGGGCGCGTGGCCCCGCTGAATGTCCAAAAAAACGATGGCTTTGTGTTCGTTGCCCCATTTGAGGACTTTCTTGATGGTGCGGTCCGACATCCGCATCCGGTAGCCGCCATCTTTGCCGGGCAGTCCCTGCGCCGACGTGGCCACTAAGTGCAGCGCGGGCTGAATGGGCGTGGCCGGATCGGCCGCCTGCCAGTTTTTTATCTCGGCATCTAACCGGCGCAGCATGTCGGCTTTTTCATACTTACCCAGAATACCCATGCGTTTGGAGTGCGGGTTGCCGTAGTAGGCAAAAATCCGGTGTTTGGGCAAAATGGCCTCCGTGGGGGCGTAGGTGAGCGAGTCGAGCGTGGAGTCGCCGGTGCTGACGGCCCGCTTAGACGACACCGGCACCGCCGAAGAGTCGGACCCGGTGGTTGCTGATGCGGGGGTGGTTGTGGTGGCCGTTGCCACGCTGGTCGTGGTGCCGGTTTCGGTTTTTTGGGTGGTAGAAGAGGAACAGCCCGATAAATAGGTGAGGACCATCAACGATAATACAACTACTGGAGAACGCATACTGGGAAGAAATCGGTTAAAAGACGATGCACAAAAATAGGGTTAAATTACCCGGTATGAAGGCAATTTAACCCTGCGGTGCAATTATAGAGGGTTAGACTAACTTTTCAAAGGATTAATTCGCCCAATCCCTGCCGAATGATCGTAAAGTTGTCGTCGGTAGCGTCGACGATGGTTGAAGCTACGTTGCCGCCATAACCCCCGTCGATGACAATGTCGACCTGATGCTGGAATTTTTCGAAGATCAGCTCTGGGTCAGTCGAGTATTCGATGATTTCGTCTTCATCGCGGATGGAGGTTGTGATGATGGGATTGCCCAGGACCTGCACAATTTGCCGGGGAATATTATGGTCGGGAACGCGGATACCCACCGTTTTTTTGTTGGTGTTGAGAAGTTTGGGCACGTGGCCGCTGGCTTCGAGCAGAAACGTGAACGGCCCCGGTAACACGCGCTTCATAAGCTTGAACGCCTGATTGCTCACGCGGGCGTAGTCGGCGATGTGGCTCAGGTCGTAGCAAATAAATGAAAAGTCATTTTTGGCGGGTTTTATGCCTTTGATGCGGGCCACGCGTTCAACCGCGCGGGCGTTATGAATGTCGCAGCCCATGCCATAGACGGTGTCGGTGGGGTAAATGATAACGGCCCCCTCGCGGAGTGCCCGCACAACAGACTCGATTCGGCGCGGGTCCGGGTTTTGCGGGTAGAGTTTGATGAATTCGGCTGGCATGAGAAACGTTTTTTAGGACAATGCCGAACGCAATCGTCGGTACCCGCTAAACTAATTTTACGGGCAGATGGTGCGCTCCACGCCTGTGGTTCAGCCGGAGGTAGTGCCGGTAGAGCCGATTGACGGGCGGCTGCAGGTGGCTCAGTTGCAGAATCAGGCTCGTGGTCAAACCCGGCCGCTCAATTCGCCCGAGCAGCTGCCCGAAGGCCAAAGCCAGCGCGAACTGCTCGGCATAGAACGCCTTGCGGATAAACGTACGGATGCGGTTGGCCAATGCCCGGTGCTCGGTTGGCAGGCGGCAACGCGCCAGGGCTTTGTGGCACACGGCTAAGGTAGAGGGCAACAGCTCATTGCCGGGCAAACTTACCTGGGCCGAGAGTGAGTGGGGCAACTGGCGTTTGAGCGTCAATACCTCATCGACATAGGCATAGTGATACAGCCGCGACGACCGAACCCAGAAATCAAAGTCCTCGTAGCTCAGCGTTTCGTCGTAGCCGCCCAGTTCGTTGAGCACATCCCGACGCATCATCATGGTGGGGGTGCAGATGAAATAAGATGCCAGCACCGACTCGAACACATCGCCCGAAGGTACCCTGATGCGGGCGCGGCCGTTGCCATCCAAAGGGTAGTGGGTGGCCGTTTGGCACCCCTGCTCATCAATGTAGGCCGCATTGGAAAAGACTACCGCGTAGGCACCTGTCAGCTGCTCAAACCGGTCGGTTTGGCGGGCAATTCGGTTGGGCAGCAGGACATCGTCGGCCGACAGATCGATAATATGTCGGCCACCCGCCAGGGCGAGGCCCTGGTTGAAGGCCCGGTTCAGGCCCACATTGGCCGGATTCTGGATGAACCGGACGGCAGGATGCTGCTCAACAAACCGGGCAATGCACGCGGCCGACCCATCGGTGCTCCCATTGTCGATCACAATCAGTTCGACATTGGGATAATCCTGCGCCACCACCGACCGCAGCGCTTCTGCCACAAACTCCTCATGGTTGTAGCAGGTGCAGATGATGCTGACCCACGATTTTATCCCGTTCAGGTACGGACTCATCGGGAGCGGGTTAGACTGGCCGGTAACAGAAGTCATACAGAGTTGGAATACGGGGCGGTAGCAAAACAAATACCTATAATCAGGTAGTAAGTGTTACGACAATAAATATACCACCCGGCGGCCTGCTCCCGCTCGATTTTTGAGCAAACGGCAATAGAAAAGTGACATTGGCGCGACGGTCCCGTATTTTTCGCCATCGAACGACTTAGTTTCTGGCCGTAGTTTTCGTCGTTTTCTGGGCC
>JAYVAP010000388.1:0-6942 GCA_043750915.1 Spirosoma sp.
GTGCGGAGAAAAGGAACCTGGAACGCTTGACGAACAGGGATTTATCTACGTTTGATGGCAGGCAAAACCCTACCAACAATGTCAAATATGTCTAAGTAACTCCGGTTTAATTACCATGAAAGTAAAACATTTGATCCGTATGATTGTGCGGTTTTAGACAGAAAAGCCATAGTTTTGTGGAGGTTTGAACACGTTTATGTCAACTATTTAGGCGGACAAACCGAAAGAGTCTAAAATTTTCGCTTTTTTTACGGGGCAAACCAACTTTCAATTTAACCCTACAGTCCAGTTCCAATGAAAACACAAACTCCGTCTCCAGCATCAGCCAAAGTATCGGCACCCAAAAAGTCATCAAGCGGCCTGAACCCCGTGTTCGTCATTCCAATCCTGTTGCTGATTGGCATCCTGACCTACATGTTCGTTTTTGGCGATGGTAGCCACTTCCAGGAAGGCGACAACGCCAAAGAGCCACTGCCGGGCGATTACTTCGGCACGGTCTACAAAGGTGGATTCATCGTACCTATTCTGTTCACCTGTTTTCTAACGGTGCTGGTCTTCTCCATCGAGCGGTTTTTCACCATCGGCCGCGCCAATGGCACGGGTTCGATTGATGATTTCGTTCGCAAAGTGAAAGGCCAACTCGACCGGAACGACATCAGCGGTGCTATTCAGGAGTGCGACAAGCAGAAAGGCTCCATTGGTAACGTGGTGAAAACGGCCCTGGTAAAGTATCAGCAGTTAACGAACGACACGGCACTGACCAAAGAGCAGAAGCTGGCGGCTCTCCAGAAAGAAGTAGAAGAAGCAACCACGCTGGAGCTACCGATGCTGGAGAAAAACCTGACCATCATTGCCACGCTCGCTTCGGTATCCACGCTGATTGCCCTGCTGGGAACGGTACTGGGAATGATCCGGGCTTTTGCGGCCATGGGTGCTACCGGCCAGCCCGACACGGGTGCCCTCTCAACGGGTATCTCCGAGGCTCTGGTAAACACGGCTTTGGGTATCGGTACGGCGGCTATTGCCACCATCATGTACAGCTACTTCACCAGCCAGATCGACGTGTTGACTTACAACATCGATGAAATTGGCCTGAGCATCCAGCAGAACTTCGCGGCTCACAACTAACGGCCCCGCTGCAACCTGGATCACGGTTGTGTCACTAACCCACCTGCCCGGCCCCAAAAGGTCGGGCAGGTAGAAACAACACCCTATTATGCCCGCAGTTAAGATAAAACGCGCCAGTTCGTCGGTAGATATGACGGCCATGACCGACGTGGCGTTTCTGTTGCTGACCTTTTTTATCCTGACGGCCCAGTTCCGCTCGCAGGATGCCGCCAGCATTGAAACGCCCTCGTCCATCTCCGGCATTAAAGTGCCCGACAGCGACATCATGACCATTGGTCTGGGACGGGACGGTAAAGTGTATTTTGGTATCGACAATGCGCAAAACCGCATTGCCATGCTCGATAACGTTGCGGCCGCCAAAGGGATCACGTTCAGCAATGGTGAGAAAAAAGAATTCTCGCTGATGTCGAACTTTGGCATCCCCATTAACCAGCTAAAGTCTTACCTGAATCTGTCCAAAGAGCAGAAAGCAACGGTGAAGCAACCCGGCATTCCAACCGATTCTACCGGTGCCTCGCCCACCAATGAGCTGAAAGAATGGGTTTACAATGCCCGGAAAGCCAACAACAAATTGCGGATTGCGGTGAAAGGCGACAACCTGGCCAAGTTCCCGGAATTTAAAAACGTGCTGGCTACGCTTCAGGCGCAGAACATCAATAAATTCAACCTGATCACCGGTACGGAAGCTCCCCCGGCAGGCTGGAAAGCCGACTAACTAAACACCAACCAACTCATGGCAGAAATTAGCACTGGCGGTGGTGGTGGCAAGCATAAAGGTGATAAGGTCAGGTCCAAAAAACAATCGACCCGCGTTGACATGACGCCGATGGTTGATCTGGGATTTCTCCTGATTACCTTCTTCATCCTGGCCACCACCCTGAGCAAACCATCATCGATGACGCTCAACGTACCGGATAAAACGAAAAAAGAAGAAACTGAGCCGCTCAAAGCGTCGAACGTGATGACGATCTTTCTGGGAAAAGACAACAAGGCGCATTACATCTTTGGTAAGGCCGCCAACGAGGACCCGGAAGTAAAAACGGTGGGCTACGGCTACGAATTCCGGCAGGCCATTCAGGAAAATGCCCGCAAAGTCCCCGGCGACAAGTTTGTGGTCGTTATCAAGCCAACCAAGCAATCGACCTACAAGAACATGGTTGATGTGCTGGATGAGATGGCCATCACCAAAACGAAGCGATACGCCCTTGTGGACGTGTTGACGGCGGACGAGAAAAAAGTTCTCAAAGAAAAAATTAAATTAGACGCATAACGCCATGGCAGAAAATCCCCAAAACGCAACGCTCGATGACATCGTGTTTGCGAACCGGAATAAGGCCTACGGTGCCTATTCGCTGCGGAAAGAGTACCCCAAGACCGTAACGCGTGCGCTCATCATTGGCGGCATTCTGTTTACGCTCGGCGTGCTGGCTCCAACCATCATAACCGCCCTGACACCGCCCCCCGAAAAGCAGGCTATGGTGGAGGTAGATTTGATGAAGTTGCCACCGCCCCCCATCGACCCCAATGAGCCACCCCCGCCCCCGCCCCCACCGGTGGAGCTGCCCAAGGTGAACACGATTAAGTTTCTGCCGCCCGAGGTGAAGCCCGATAAGGAGGTGCCCGAAGAAACCCCACCGCCGGCGCAGGAAGAACTGAAGGAAGCGGTAGCGGCCGAGAAGACGCAGGAAGGCGACCCCAATGCCGAAGAGGTTATTGCGGCCCCCGAAGCGTCGGCAGGGCCAACCAAAGTAGAGGTTGCCGTTGAAGCCGCCCCAAAAGACGATCAGATCTTTACGGCCGTGGAGCAACAGCCCGAATTTACGGGTGGTATGGCCGCGTTGGGTCAGTATCTGCAAAAAACCCTGCGTTACCCCGCAGCCGCTCAGCGGGCCAATATCTCCGGTAAGGTGTACCTAAGTTTTGTGGTCAATACGGATGGCAGCATTCAGGACGTATCCATCCTGAAAGGGCTGGGTTTTGGCACGGACGAAGAAGCGCAGCGCGTGGTGAAAAGCATGCCCAAATGGCGGCCCGGCAAACAGTCGGGACGGCCGGTTCGGGTGAAATACAACCTGCCAATCAACTTCACGCTGGAATAAAAGCCAATATGCGCAAACAGCATACCGGACCGGCCCGGCTAACTTTATACGTTGCCGTGCTGGCTTCACTGGCATATCTGGGAGGAGGCATCGCACTGATGGCCTCCTCTCAGTCTTTTGGCGTGTTTCCCGAACCGGGGCTGCTGCGCTACAGCATGGGTACACTGCTGCTTATTTATGGAAGTTTTCGCGCCTATCGGGCCTATCAACGGTTTCAGGAAGATGAGTAGCCAGATTTTCAGGAAATTTATCGGGCCGATGGCCGTGCTGGTAAGCCTGATGGGCTGTGGCAACGACAAACCCGCGCTCGACAATCCGTCGCGGGGGACCATCACGGTAGCCGCCGACGAGTCGTTTGGGCCGTTAGTGACGCAGCTGACATCGGCCTATTCGGGGATTTATCCCGATGCTCATTTTAAAGTCGTGTTCCGGCCCGAACAGGAAGCCATCAACATGATGCTCCGCGACAGTGCGCGGCTGGTATTTGCCACCCGCAAACTAACCCCCAACGAACGTCTGGCACTCGATAAACTGGGCATAAAAGGAGCGGCCATTAAAATAGCGACCGACGGGGTGGCCCTTATCGTTAACCAGGCCAACACCGATAGTTTGATCACCATGGACGAGCTGCGGTCGATGTTCAGGGGTCAGACAAAGGCCTGGTCGCAGCTGCGGGGCGGCAATCAGAAAAATCCAATCACGCTGGTCTTCGATAATAACAATTCCAGTAACCTGGCCTTTATCCTGGACACGCTCCATATCACCGACGTGAAGAACCTGCGCATTTTCACGACCCGGTCTAACCGCGAAGTTATCGACTTTGTGCGCAAAAACCCGTCGGCCCTGGGGTTCATCGGTGTCAACTGGATCAGCGACAGCGACGAACCACTATCCCTGGTGCTGGCCAAAGACCTGCGTGTGATGGGTGTTTCCAACAAAACCAACCCTACCGGTCGGGCCGATTATTTTCAGCCTTTTCAGGAAGATCTCGGGATGCAGCGTTATCCCCTGCGACGGCCGGTTTATATGCTCAGCCGAGAGTCTCATCCCGGTTTGGGGGGCGGGCTCATCAATTACATTGTGCGCGATGCCGGCTCACTCATTGTTCGTAAATTGGGCCTGTGGCCTGCTATGCAATACAATAGGGAGGTCAATTTGAGAAAATGAGGAAGTTTTTTGGTTTAACCACAATTTTCTACTTTTGCTGACTGTTTATAACACACAAACAAATTTTTCCCATTTCCAACCTGCGATACATGATGAACAACCCCCAAAAGTCGCTGTTGACCATCCTGTTTATGGGTGCGTCATTGACGGCACCACTGCTGGCGCAGGACGCTCAAACGGCGTTGAAAGACATTGAAGCCGAACGATTTACCAAGGCAGGCCAGACACTGACTCAGTTAGCGTCCAGTTCACCCTCTGCCGACAACCAATTTAACTTAGGGTATTTTTACCTCAAAACCAAGCAAGTCGATCTGGCCAAAGCGGCTTTTGAGAAAGGGGCAGCCGCCGATCCGAAAAATCAACTGAATAGTCTGGGTTTGGCCGGCGTGGCGTTGATGAAGAAAGACCGGGCCACAGCTAAAACCCTGATCGACAATGCCGTTGCACAAACCAAGAGCAAGAATCAGGATGTTCTGGTGCGGGCGGCCGAGATGTATACGCTGTCGGACCAGACCAACGACCCCGCCGAAGCCCTGCGTTTGCTGACCATTGCCGACGAGAAAGACAAGAAAAACGAACGGGCCGACATTGAGATGACGATGGGCGATGCGTACTTTATCAAAAATGACGGCGGAAATGCCATCACCAAGTATGAAAACGCCCTGGCCATCAGTCCAAACCTGGCCGAAGCCAACTTCAAAATCGGTCAGTTGTACCTGCGGGGTAAAAACTACACGAAAGCCCAGGAGTTTTTCAAACTGGCTATCCAGAACGATGCCGAGTTTGCGCCAACCTACCGCGCCTATGCCGATGCGCTGGCTAACTCACGTGCCTACAAGAGTGCCGCTCAGAACTATGAACTCTACGTGCAGAAAAGCGGCACAACCGATCCCGAGCAACTGCTGGACATTGCCCGCTACAAGTTTCTGGCCGAAGACTACCAGGGTGCCATTACCTACCTGGATCAGTTGAAGGGGAAAATTAATAATCCAATCATTGACCGGATGTATGGCTGGGCTTATACGGCACTGGGCAAAAACACCGAAGCCGTTGAGTCGCTGAACCGGTTTATTTCGACCGCTCCGCAAAAAGTTATGTCGGACGATTACAAGTATCTGGGTCGGGCCGAGGGTAAATTAGGCACACCCGCCGGGGATTCGCTGAGCCTGTTCAACCTGGAGAAGGCGGCCGCTCAGGACACGACGGAAAACCTCTATCGTGAAATTGCCAAAAAGTACTACGACATGAAGCGGTATGACAAGGCAGCTGCTTACTACGACAAAACCATAAAGAGGGACAAAAAGCCGCTCAACAACGACTATTTGTCCAATGCTCTGTCGAACTACCAGTATGCCTTCCGGGTAGGGCGCGACTCATTGGCAGCGCCGATGGATACGGCGCAGATCAGGAAGATGCGCCAGATGTACTTCCTGCGGGCCGACTCGGCGTTTGCTCAGATGGCTCAGCAGGTAGAGAAAACCGCCGGAGAAACCTACCCGCTGGCCTACTACTACCGGGGGCAGTCGACCTATTATGCTTATCCGTCGGCGGTTGCCCTCTCAACGGGTGCTGCCGTTCCGTATTACGAGAAGTTTATTGGTTTGGCAACCGCTGAGCCGGACTCTACCAAAAAACTTTCGTACCGCAAGAACCTCATTACCTCCTACAAGTTTTTGGCCTCATATAACCTCTCTAAAAAGGATGAGACCAAGGCCAACGAGTACTTCAACAAAGTGCTGGAGCTGGACCCGAACGATGCCGACGTAAAGAAGGCCCTTAACCCCGTTAAAGCGGCTCCGGTGCCAGCGGTTAAACCAACCACGAAACCCGCTGCCAAAGCACCTGCCAAAAAGGCGGGAGCCGGTAAGTAACATTAACAGCACAAATAGCGAGAAGCGCGGGCCAACTGCCCGCGCTTTTTTGTTGGCCGGGCCAAATTACAAACCTGTGGCACTCAGGCTTGGATGCAGGCGGCTATTATTTTTCGGAGCAAATCGTACCTTTGCGAACGCAATTTTTTGGCGACACGACACGACCCTTCACTTAGCCGTATGCTTAACCTTGTACTGTTTGGCCCACCGGGGGCCGGAAAAGGAACCCAAAGCGAGAAGTTGATTCAGAAATATAACCTGATCCACCTGTCGACCGGCGATTTGCTGAGATCGCAGATTGCGGCCGGAACCGAGTTGGGTTTGCGCGCCAAACAGCTTATGGACCAGGGATTGCTGGTGCCGGATGAGGTGGTCATTGGCATGATCGACTATAAACTGCACGAACAGGCCGGTTCAGTCAACCCCATTGGCGCAACCGCATCGGCCGGTATGCCGGTGCAGGAACGATCCGTTGGGGCAACATCCGTTGGGGGATTTATTTTCGACGGGTTTCCGCGTACCGTACCGCAGGCTGAAGCCCTGGATCGGCTGCTGGCGCAAAACGGCACCCAGATATCAACCATGGTAGCTTTAGTGGTTGATGATGAAGAGTTGATTCGGCGGCTGTTGAAACGGGGCGAAACCTCGGGGAGACCCGACGACCAGAACGAAGTGCT
>JAYVAP010000389.1:0-3070 GCA_043750915.1 Spirosoma sp.
GCTGGATATCGTAGTTGCCACCAAACTGGTCTACACCCGCCATCAGCACTTTGTAGTGCCGCTCGGCCATCGACAGCTTCTCCACGCCCCAGGGTTTACCGTCCGTAAACCCGTCCATCATGGTATGGTCGCGGGTGACGCTCCAGTCGGTGCAGACTACACCGTCGTAGC
Organism: Spirosoma sp.; assembly: GCA_043750915.1. Taxonomy (GTDB): domain Bacteria; phylum Bacteroidota; class Bacteroidia; order Cytophagales; family Spirosomataceae; genus Spirosoma. Next base: position 172 of record JAYVAP010000389.1, read on the forward strand.
CGTATTGCTGCCGCAGCAGGTCGCCGATGATGTAACGGTTATAGTTGTTGGCGCTGTTTTCGCCGTTCTTTTTGTCCTGATTCCAGGAGATGGTGTAGTAGGGCATCACCGCCGAGGCCATGCCGGTTTTGCCGGTTAGTTTGAAGGCTCCCTGCGTAAACGGAATCAGGTGCTGGTTGAAGTTATTGCCCGGATAAACGGCATACTTGCCAATGGCGAAATGGGCATCGCGCCCGGCCTCGCCCGACCCTCCACCCGGCCAGTGCTTCACCATCGCATTGACCGAACCGAAGCCCCAGCCACCCGCTATCTCGTTGGCTCCCAATGACGTCTGAAATCCGTTGCAATATGCCTGAGCCATCGCTGCGGACAGTTTCGGGTTTTCGCCAAAGGTGCCTTCAAACCGTGTCCAGCGGGGTTCGGTCGCTAGGTCAACCTGGGGCGATAAGGCCGTGGTGATGCCCAGTGCGCGATATTCGGCGGCAGCAATGCGGCCAAACTGCTCCACCAGGGCGGGGTTGAAGGTGGCGGCCATGCCCAGCGATGAGGGCCACATGGAGATGCGCCCGCCAGCAGCAGCGTTGTACTCGGCACGGGCCACCGTGCCATGACGCGGGTCCGAACTATTGTTGGCCGGGATGCCCTTGCCCACGCTTTCGCAAAACGCCTGCAGTTTATTGTTCCAGCGGGCGGCTACCTCCGGCGATTGCACGGTCGTGACCAGCACGTGCCGCAAATTATCGTCCCGCAGGAATTTTTGCTGCTGGTCAGTCAGGTCCGAGGGGTCGGCTTCGCCTTCTTTATACACCTTGCCGTTGTAGGTTCCGGCAAAATAACCCGTCGTCCGGGCGGGCAGCGACTGATGGGGCGAGTACAGCATCAGCCCGGCGATCTCTTCCAGGCTCAGTTTGCGGGCTAAGTCTTTGGCCCGCTCATCAACCGGCAGCCGCCAGTCTTCATACGCATCGAGTTGGCCGTTTCGGTTCAGGTCTTTGAACGCCATACCTTTAACAGTCAGCAGCTTAACGCCTGCTTTGAGCGAGTAGCCCAAAGTACGCCCGCCGGGGTTAGTAACTACCGCCAGCTCGTCGGTGCGGGTTTCGGTCCATTTTTGCTGCCCAAACGTCAGGGTGGGCAGGCTCATCAGCACTAGTGCAAATCGGAATACTTGTTTCATTGTGTGTACGAATTGATTTTAATAAACAGAGAACTTACTGGTACAAAGGCGAACGTGTTAGGCAAGCCGGATTACCGGCCCAACCAGTCTTTGAAGGCCGTGATGCGGTCGCCACTGACAAACACCTCCTGGCGGGGTGCGGGGTGGAGATCCACTTTGAGTTTGCTACCCGAATAGGTGTGAATCATGCGGATGGCCCCCAGGGAGACGATAAATGCCCGGTTGACTCGAAAAAACAGTTTTGGGTCGAGCAGGGTGTCTAATTTGTCAAGGCTGTATTCGAGGATGATGTGCTGCCCTTCGGGCGTGGTGAGCCAGGTGGCCTTACCCTCGAAAAAGAAATAGGCAATATCCGCCGTTTCAATGCTGCGAATTTTAGTACCGATGGTAACCATAAACCGGTCTTTATAGGCTGTCGTGGCTGGTTGAAGCAGTTTCAGCAGCGCACTCACGTCCGGCTGTAGCGGGGTAGCCGCCTGCCGGACTCGTTTGAATTTGTCCAGGGCTGCCGCCAGTTCGTCGGCATCGATGGGCTTGAGCAGGTAGTCGATGCTGTTGGTTTTGAACGCCTGTAGCATGTACTGATCGTAGGCGGTCGTAAAAATAATGGGCAGAGTGAGGAGGCCCGCTTGCTCGATGAGCCGAAAGCCGGAATCGTCCTCTAAGTGAATGTCCAGAAACAGCAGGTCGGGCTGGATGTCAGTCTGGGCAAACCAGGCCACGCTTTTTTTAACCGACCGTATCACGGCCAGCACCCGAATTTCGGGGTCATAGTTAGCCAGCAGGCTTTCCAGCCGCTGGGCCGTCAGTTTTTCGTCTTCAACAATGAGCACGTTCATGGGTTGGCTACTAAAAGTGGTATTGTAATGACGAATTCGCCGTTTTCCTCGCCGATGCCGACGGGCCGGGGGGTGAGCAGGCGGTAGCGGTTGCGGATGTTTTGCAGACCCATCCCCGTTGAATCGTCGGTGGCAGGCCGGAGCTGAATCGGGTTACTCACCCGCAGCAGGTCGCCATCCAGGGCAATAGTCACTACGAGTGGGGCTTCGTCCGACATCTGGTTATGCTTCACCGCGTTTTCGACTAGCAGTTGCAGCGTTAGGGGAGCAATGCCGTAGCGGATGCGGTCGGCCTCGGGTACGTCGATGTGCACCTGCAACCGGTCGTCGAAGCGGATTTTGAGCAGAAACGTGTAGGCTTCGATAAAGTTCAGTTCGGTTTTGAGCGGCACCTGTTCATTCTCCTGCTGGTCAAGGATGTAGCGATACGCTTTCGAGAGGCGGTTGATGAACTGCACCGAGAGTTTAGGATCGATCTCGACCAGCGAGGTGAGAATGCTCAGGCTGTTGAAGAGAAAATGGGGACTGACCTGATTTTTCAGCGCGTCGAACTGCGCCTGAACGGCTTCCTTTTCCAGGCGTTCCGTCTGCACCTGCAAGGTCTGAAGCTGCTGGCTGGACCGGCGGTTGGCCGTCAGGTAGAACGCCGACAGCATCGCTATCACTGTCAGGCCGTTGTTCATGTGCTGCCCGCGCTGCCCCTGATCGGCCGGGCGGGCATCGAAGGGTTCGTCGGGCGAGCGGCCCAGGCCCGGGAACTGCCGCTCGATGCCCGTGTCCATCCGCTGGTGCAACTGGCTAAACCCCATATTGACGGGCAGGGCCAGCCCCGTGGCTACCACCAGCGAAATGAGCTGGATTGGCCACCGCAGTACATCGGACG
>JAYVAP010000390.1:0-7881 GCA_043750915.1 Spirosoma sp.
TCGGGTGTCCGCATCCTCGACCATTGCCAATGGCACCAAAGTGGGCGCACAGTCGGGCGTGGGCAAATCGGTGAAAGATGAAGGACAGTCGCTCAACGGATCAACGGCCTTTCCCATGCGCGATAATATGCGGTCGCAGGCCGTTTTCCGGCGGCTGCCCGAACTGGAACGCCGGTTAGATGAGTTAGAAAAGAAAACAGAAAAATAGTTTGTAACCGCCTGCGGCTACGAATCTCAGTATTAATGAACACAAAACAACAGACCATTCAGAAGTCCGTTTCGGTATCGGGCGTAGGATTGCACACGGGCGTTTTGGCCACAATGACGTTTTTGCCCGCGCCCACCAACCACGGCTATAAATTTCAGCGCGTCGACCTGTCCGGCAGCCCCATTGTTGATGCCGATGTAGACAACGTGGTGGATCTCTCGCGGGGCACCACCATTGAGCAAAGCGGGGCCAGGGTTCATACCGTTGAGCATACGCTGGCCGCGCTGGTGGGTTTGCAGATCGACAACGTGATGATTCAGCTGGACGGCCCCGAGCCACCCATTATGGATGGCTCGTCGATTCAGTTTATCGAAGCCCTGCGCAGTGCCGGTATTGAGGAGCAAAACGCCACCCGCAACTACTTCGAGGTCAACGAATACGTTCATTTCCGCAACCCCGAAAAAGATATTGAGCTGGCCGCGCTACCGCTTAACGACTACCGCCTGACGGTGATGGTCGATTACAACTCGCGGGTTATCAGCAGTCAGCACGCCTATCTGAACGACATCAGCCAGTTTCCCGAGCAGATTGCCAATTGCCGGACGTTTGTTTTTCTGCATGAACTGGAAGCCCTCTACAAGCAGAATTTAATTAAAGGGGGCGACCTCACCAACGCCATCGTTATTGTGGACCGCGAAGTGAAAGAAGGCGAGCTGGACTACCTGGCCGACCTGCTCCACAAGCCCAAGGTGAGCGTGAATGAAAACTACGGCATCCTCAACAACCTCGAGCTGCACTACCCCAACGAGATGGCCCGCCACAAACTGCTCGATATGGTAGGCGACCTGGCCCTGATTGGCCGACCCATTAAAGCCCAGATTCTGGCGGCCCGGCCCGGCCACGCAGCCAACGTGGCATTTGCCAAAAAAATTAAGAAACTGATTCAGAAAAACGCGGCCAACCAGGTACCGCAGTACGACCCCAAGCAGCAGCCGGTGCTGGACATCAACCGGATTTCGCAGTTGCTGCCCCACCGCTACCCGTTTCAGATGATCGACAAAATTATTGCGCTCGACGAAAACAGCGTGGTCGGCATTAAAAACGTGACGATGAACGAGCCGTTTTTTGCAGGGCATTTTCCGGGCAATCCGGTTATGCCGGGTGTGATGCAGCTGGAGTCGATGGCCCAAACGGGCGGCATTCTGGTGTTAAGCACCGTGCCCGACCCCGAAAATTACTGGCCCTTCCTGGTGGGTATCGAAAACTGCCGGTTTCGGCGTAATGTGCTGCCGGGCGATACGGTCATTTTTAAGTGCGCTTTTACAACGCCAATGAAACGGGGCATCGTGAAAATGCAGGGCCGGGGCTACGTCAACGATAACTTAGTGTGCGAAGCCGACATGATTGCCAGTTTGGTCAGGAAAAAATAGTGTTCTCAGAGCGAACCAGGCCGCCCGCGTGCAGCCCCCGGCAACTCCGTTATGACTTTATACAATGATTCAACCATTAGCCTATATCCACCCCGAAGCCCGAATCGCGCAGAACGTGGTGGTCGAGCCGTTTGCCATTATCCACAAAGATGTTGAGGTGGGCGAAGGAACGTGGATTGGCTCCCACGCGGTCATCAACGAGGGTTCCCGCATCGGGCGAAACTGCAAAATTTATCCGGGGGCGGTCATTTCAGCCACTCCGCAGGACCTGAAGTTCAAAAATGAATATACCCGAACGTTCATTGGCGACAATACAACCATTCGGGAATATGCCACCATTAGCCGGGGAACCGAGGAGCACTGGAAAACTGAGATCGGTACCGATTGCCTGATTATGGCCTATGCGCACGTAGCCCACGATTGCCGAATTGGCAACAACTGCCTCATTATCAACAATGTTCAGATGGGAGGCCACGTTCACATGGGCGACTGGGCCATTGTGGGCGGATCTAGCTCAGTGCATCAGTGGGTCAAAATCGGGGCACACGCCATGGTGTCGGGCGGCTCATTGGTGCGCAAAGATGTGCCGCCTTTTACCAAAGCCGCCCGCGAACCCCTGTCCTATACCGGCATCAACTCCATTGGGCTGCGCCGACGGGGCTATAACAATGAGAAGATCAATCAGATCCAGGAAATCTACCGCTACATCTACATGCGCGGCCTCAACAACGCCGATGCCCTCACCCGCATCGAACTTGAACTGCCGCCTTCCGACGAGCGCGACGAAATCGTGAACTTCATCCGGTCGTCGGAGCGCGGGATCATGAAAGGCCCCTCGTCGGGCGGGAGTGACCGGGAGTAGCGGCTATCGTATGATCATCACCGCCGAACAGATAGGCAAAAAGTACCGGAAGGAATGGGTTTTCCGCCGGCTCGACCTCACGCTCACCGCCGGCACGAGTTATACCTTTGTGGGGCCAAACGGCAGCGGCAAATCCACACTCCTGCAACTGCTGGCCGGTAGCCTGCCCGCCACCGAAGGCCTCCTCACCTACACCCTCAGCGGACAGCCGGTTGAACCCGACAACTGGTTTCGGCACGTTAGCATGGCAGCTCCTTACTTAGAACTGGTGGAGGAACTCTCGCTGGATGAACTGCTGAACTTTCACCAGACGTTTAAACCCTTCCGGCTGGGCCTGACCCCCGAAGCCATTGCCGACCGGCTGCTGCTGAGCCACGCCCGCCACAAGGAAATCAAGTATTTTTCGTCGGGTATGAAGCAACGGGTCAAACTGGGGCTGGCGTTTTTTTCGCAGTCTCCCGTGGTCATTCTCGATGAGCCAACCACTAATCTCGACCGGCAGGGTGCGGCCTGGTATCAGGAGCAAGTCCGCCAGCTTGACCCCGATCAACTCCTGCTCATCGGCTCCAACCAACCGGAGGAGTACGATTTTTGTCAGAACGTGATCGACGTTATGCGCTGGAAATAAGGCCCCAACCTTTTACTTAATCAGCAAAAAAATACGGCTGTACACGGCCGATTGCGGTGTTGGCGGTGTGCCGTAAGCCAACGACCGGCGGGTCGGCAGGCATTAATGGAAATGGGTTATTTGCATTTCCGGCCAATCCCGTGCTTCTTGTATGCTCAAATCCGTTAACCCCGCGTCTGCCCGTGCAACCAATCGTCGAAGAAAAAACCGAATTCAAGCGTTCACTGAGTCTGCTCGATTCCACCCTCATTGTGTCCGGGTCCATGATTGGCTCCGGCGTTTTCATTGTCACCGCCGACATGGCCCGCAACCTCGGCGCGTCGGGCTGGCTGCTGATGCTGTGGGTGCTGACGGGTGTGCTGACGGTGGCGGCCGCCCTCAGCTACGGCGAACTGGCGGGCATGATGCCCAAAGCAGGCGGGCAATACATCTATATTCAGCGGGCCTACGGAAAACTGACCAGTTTCGTGTATGGCTGGACCGTGTTCACCGTCATTCAGTCGGGCGTGATTGCGGCCGTGGCGGTGGCATTCACCAAGTTTTCGGCGGTCTTTATGCCGTCGCTGGGGCCGGAGAATGTGTTGCTGGCCCTGGGTCCTATTAAGGTTACGCTGGGTTCTTTGTATGCCATTGGCAGTTTTGTGCTGCTCACGTGGCTCAACACCCGGGGCGTACAGAGCGGCAAACTGATTCAGAATGTGTTTACCTCGGCCAAGCTGCTGGCCCTGCTGGGGCTGATTGTGGCGGGCATTGCGCTGGGGCTGAACAGCGGGCTGCTGTCGGCCAACCTTGCCAATGCCTGGGAGGCTGGCAGCACCTCGGCAACGGGTGCCACGGTGCCCCTGGCGGGCATGGCCCTCCTGCTGGCTTTTGGCACCTCGATGGTGGGGTCTATTTTTTCGGCTGATGCCTGGAACAACGTGACCTTTATTGCGGGTGAAATAAAAAACCCGCGCCGAAACATTCCGCTGGCCCTTTTCTTCGGTACGCTCACCGTCACGGTTATCTATCTGCTGGCCAACATTGCCTATCTGGGCGTGCTGCCCCTGAGCGGCTCGCCGGGTGCCACCGATGTGGTGGGCCGGGGCATTCAGTTTGCCACGGCCGACCGTGTGGGCACGGCCGCAGCGTCGGTCGTTTTCGGCAACTTCGGCGTGGGCATCATGGCTGTGCTGATTATGATTTCTACTTTTGGCTGCAACAACGGGCTGATTCTGGCGGGGGCACGGCTCTACTACGCCATGGCAAAAGACGGTTTGTTTTTCAAACAGGCCGCTCACCTCAACAAAAACGCCGTGCCGGCGCGGGCTTTGTGGCTTCAGTGCGGCTGGGCATCAGTGCTGTGCCTGTCGGGCACTTATGGCGATTTACTGGATTACTGCACCTTTACGTCGCTCATTTTTTATATGGTCACCATTGGCGGGCTGTTTCTGCTTCGGCGCAGCGAACCCAACGCCGAGCGGCCCTACCGCGCTTTTGGCTACCCATTAGTGCCAGCCCTGTACATCCTGATCGGGACTGCCATCTGCCTGATTTTGCTGTATACCAAAACGTTCAACACGGGCATGGGGTTGCTCATTGCGGGTCTGGGTATTCCGGTTTATTTCCTTACCCGGCGCAACCCGTGAGCAAAGCCATAACTCGTTTTGCGTCGCTGGCCCAAACCATCTGCCCACCTGGTTGTTGAGACAGGAACCCAACGAACCGCATGGACCTACCCCAGCAACATTTTCAGGAAAACGAAACGGTGCGTCTGGAAGCGTTTAGCGACGGTGTGCTGGCCATCAACATAACACTGCTCACCTTTGAACTGAAAGCCCCGGCGTTTAAAGAAAGCTACACCAGCCAGACACTTTTTGTGGCCATGGCCAACCAATGGCCTGCCTACTTAGCCTTCCTGCTCAGTTTCGCCACCATCTTTGTCATCTGGGTAAATCACCACCGCATGTTCAACATAATCCGGCGGAGTGATTCCCGGTTTCTGTATCTCAACGGCTTGCTTCTATTTCTGACCAGCCTGATTCCCTTTCTGAACAATGTGCTGGCCAACTACATTGCCACCTCCGCCACCGAGCTGGCTGCTGGCCTGAGCATGTTGCTTTTTGGGGCCATCACGGGCACTTTCTATCTGATGTGGGACCACGCCACCCATAATTTCCAGTTACTCAAGCGCCCAGCTGCCGATGTGCGGGTGCAAACCGTTAAGCAGGGTCTCCGCATCAGTATGGCCGTTTACGGGGCGTCGGCACTGCTGGCAACGGTGCTACCATTAGTCAGTATTTTAGTGGGCTTATTAATGGTTGTGTACCTGTCGCGGCTAAAGTATCACCGCCAAAAAGTCGTTTGATACTGACGGGCGCAAAACAGTTATGAATCTCGTTGCCTGGTTACGCGTCGAACTCCCCGACGGCCTCATGGGCTACGCAGCCAGTGCCGCCACCGAACCGGCAACCCGCCCCAAGCGTTGGCGCGGCAACGGAATTATCGGTGGCTCAGTACCTGCCGCAAGTCGTTACCCGACAAATTATTCCAGGATGTATCGGGTGTCATCATCCCGTTTTGCATCGTGTCGCAGTCTCTAAGTTGCCCGCGCAGGCTGTTAATTTGATTGGCCTGCCGGGTAACGCTGCGTTGCAGATCGGCTGTCTGATCGGCGAGCCGCTGATGGCGCTGGTTATTTATGCTCAGCATAGCCATCATGGCCAACAGCAGTACGAATACTACAGCCAGGAGCGAGTAGACCGCAGGCCGACTTGTCGATGACATGGTGGTTAATAAGAGACGGCAAATAAACACAAAACAATGGCCATAAAAAAGCCTGCCACTCAAATGAGGGCAGGCTTTTTTCACAACTGTATCGGGCAATTAGCGGGCCGCGCCATAATCCTGACCGGCACTCTCGGGGAAGTTCTTCATGATGCTGACTACCGTTTCGCGGAAGGCCTGATCGCGGTCGCGCTCTTTGTTGCGGCTGTTGAGCTGGCCCGTTGCCCAGCCCTGCCACACAATATCATTGGTGCGGGCATCGGCCACATTGATAACAACGCGGTTTTCTTCGTACTGCCGGGAATACACATTGTTGTTCATGCCCCCACCGTACCACCACGAATAGGGCGAATACATGTTATTGGACTGAATTTGCTGCTTGTCTTTCGAGTCCATAAAGAACCGAACGACCAGGTCGGCCTCACCCTGCGTCACGGGTTTGTAGCCGCGTGCTTTAAGCGATTGATCGAGGGCATCGGCAATCCGTCGCTGGTTGAGGTTGCTACCCACAATAGGGTCGGCATTGCGCGTGCGGTCGGCTTCGATGCGGTAGGTCGAAAACTGACGGATATTCACTTTCGGATCGTAGTCGTATTTAACCGTGATGGCCGGCGAGCAGGATGCCAGCGTACCGGCAATAAAGAGGCTGGTGATTATGGCGTTGATTTTCATGTTGGTTTGTTATTAGCTGGCTGGTTAACCTGACTCTATAACGTTACTGATTTGCCCCTTCGTATAGGACACCTCAATAACTGAAATCAGTACCCGTTGGTTCGCTTTTTTGTTGCCCGGAAACTGCTGCTGAACCAAACACAATCTATTGTTTTTCAGTGGATTATATCGTTTTTATGATTTTTTTAACACGCACCTGATTGCCCTGAAATTAGGCCTGCCCAAACTGCCCGATTCCAGACACCTACGGGCAGCAGTCATCCCAAACAAAACCCCCGCGCCAAGGGGTGGCACGGGGGCTTCTTATCCTATCTAAAATTACTGGTGTTAGGCAGAATCTGTTCCAATCCATGTCGCGAACGGTAAACACTTCATGGGCTGGAAGATCTTGTTTGAGCCGCTACGGCAAATTTTCGTTAAGCAACAGCCGCATACAGTTGCTCAAATTTGGCAGAGGTTATGATACGGTTGGCTGCGTCAAGCATAGCGATAGCTTGCGGGCGGCTTACAGTGGGGAAATCATCTAAAAATTCGTCAAGCGAAACGCCAGCTTCAAGATGGTCAAACAGGCTTTCAACCGGTACGCGGGTTCCGGAGAACACAGGTGTTCCACTTAAGATTTCCGGGTCAGTATTAATAAGTATCCGCATGTCCATGAAATAAAGTTAGTTCAGGTTAGCGAAATCCTGGCGTTTTGGTAAGTAGTACGCAACGTTTTGAGGCTTTACACAGGCGGGGTTTTTAGCACAAAACTTGATTTGAAAAACTAATGTTTGATTAACCACAAAACTGTCCTTGAAACACGAAACCCCGCCTATTGCAAATGTGCTGTTAGCGATTCGTTATTTTTTTGTCGTCATAGTTGCGAAGTTCTTGCTGCGGTTTTCAAAATGGGTAAGGTTGTGTATCTCGGTTGTCCGTAAGTATATGGACAAGGGTTTCCGTTCTTGTCAATACTGTCGTTAATTACTGGACCAATGTTTTGAATAAACTTTAGTAAAAACACTTTTCTCAAGTCGCCTGTTACATATGTCGGTTCGGCTTGTTGAATGTATGTTGCAAATTCTGGTTTTACGGATAAATCTATGTCGTTGTCGGGAGATTTTAATATCTCAAAAACGTGTCGTATTTGATTGTTATTGTAAAATGCAAGGTAGCGTGCTGATTTGAATGAACGCTTGTTTTGGCAGATGTAATAGTTGTAGTTTAATGCAACACCTTCTGCCCAAGAACCTGCAACAATAATTACATTGTCATTATTTAAGTCCCAAGTGTAACCAAGTAAGTTTAAGTTGTCCAAAAGCGTGTTGAAGTG
>JAYVAP010000391.1:0-2825 GCA_043750915.1 Spirosoma sp.
GGCCATGGGTACGTGCCATTCCCAGGGGGTCGAGATCACCACCCCGTCGAGGTCGTCGCGGCTGAGCATCTGCAAAAAGGCTTCGTTGCCGTTGCTGTAAACGGCGGGGGCTTTTCGGCCCGCTTTCTGAATCAGGGCGGTCGTTTTGGCGATACTATCGGCGGATATGTCGCAGATGGCCGGAATCGTTACGTCATCGCGGAAAAGGGCTTGTTGAATGTGGTTGCGACCTCGTTCGCCCACGCCGATAAAGCCCAAACTAACCGGCTTGTTATCAGTTGGTCCGTCGGTCTGCCGGTGCGGTGCGGGGTTGGCTAAAATAGCGGGAGAAATAGCCGTGGCGGCCCCGGTGATGGCGGCCGTACGAATAAACTGGCGTCGGGTAGGGGTTTGCATGGGCATAGTACAGCTTGCTCAGGCCAGCGTCGCATCGAGCGTAATGGGCAGGGCCGACAGGGCCTGCGATACCGGGCAAGCAGTTTTGGCGGTGTTGGCCAGCTCACTGAACTGCTCAGCCGAGATGTTGGGTACATGGCCGACAATCGACAGTTTGATGCCCGAGATTTTGAATCCGCCTTCGACCGGCTCCATCTCAACGGTTGCTTTGGCATCCAGCGAGGTGGGCGCAAAGCCCGCGCCGGTGAGCATGAAACTCAGCTGCATGGCGTAGCAACCAGCGTGGGCGGCCGCAATTAATTCTTCAGGATTGGTACCCGATTGGCCGTCTTCGTTCTGAAAACGGGCTTTGAACGAGTAGGGCGTTTGATGGAGTACGCCACTGGCCGACGATAGCGTTCCGCTGCCTTCCAGACCCGTTCCGTTCCAGACGGCCTGCGATGTTCTTTTGATTGCTGCCATAATACTGGGTAATAAAAAGGGATGAATTAAGTTTAATGACCACCAAGAAAGCCCGCCCAAATGCCAGCCTGTGCCTGATTGGGGGGTAGCCATATCAGTTTCAACGACTATACCGCCGAGTTTGTTATCGGAGAAATAACTTCCCGGCTGCCCACACGCCCGCTCATGGGGTTGGCGGGTGTGTGAGATTAGAAGTTCCACCATACTTCGTCGGGGTAAACGGCTCCTATCACCACTGGTTCGCCTATTTTGGGAGTCGTTATGGCGAGGTGCTGTTCGTGGGCACGTTTGGTAACCTGCTGGATGGGTTCGTTCCAGGCGTGGTAGGCCAGCGCAAACTTGGCCCAGTGAACGGGCAGGAGCGTTTTGGCCCGCAACGCCTGAGCCGCCGTTATAACCTGCTCGGGGAGCATGTGAATATAGGGCCAGTCGAGGTTATACTGTCCGCATTCGAGAATAGCCAGATCGAAAGGGCCATACTTGTCGCCGATGGCCTGAAAATGCGTATCGTAGCCCGAATCGCCCCCCAGAAACAGCTTGTAACCGGGTAGTTGCAGCACAAAAGAGGCCCACAACGTTTTTCCCCGGGCAAAACCCCGACCCGAAAAATGCCGCCCCGGCGTAGCGGTCAACGTCGTGCCGGGGGCAATTGGCCCGCCTTCCCACCAGTCCAACTCCACAACCCGGTCGGCAGGAACGCCCCAGCGTTCTAAGTGAGCACCCACGCCGAGAGCGGTGTAAAACATTTTTACCCTGGGCATCAGTTCGGTAATCGTTTTGTAGTCGAGATGATCGTAATGATCGTGCGATAGGATCAGGACATCAATGGGCGGCATGTCGGCTGCGGTATACACGTTGCTGCCGGGAAACGAGCGACCAAATAACGCCACCGGCGACGCGTTCCCGCTGAACACGGGGTCGATCAGCATTGTCAGCCCGCTGGTCTTGATGAGGTACGACGAATGGCCGAACCAAACCACCGTGGGTCGGTTGTCGGGCAGGGCACGGAGGTCGGTTTTGATACTGGGCAGGGGCGTTTGGGGGGCATTTTCGGCTGATTTGTTCAGAAAATCGCGAAATAATTTGACCGGCGATACGCCTTTTGCCGTTACTTCCGTTGGCGACAGGTTCTGAAACGAGCCGTTGCGGTAGTTGGTAGATTGCCGGATGCGGGCCAGGCGGCTGGCAGCGGGGTCGGCTCCGAAAACACGTTGCTGCATAAACAGGAAAATCAGCAGGGCCAGAGCGGCCAGAATCAGTAGGGTAGCGATCATCAGCCGTATAAAGAACTTCATGGCTGGCAAACTAATGCCCCGCTCAACCGGTTCCTTTTGCGGACACACACCCGGTGCGGGTGATGGGCTGGCGCGATCCCAAACGCCTGGAACCAACCCCGGTGGGTCGATGTTATTTGAGTCGAGGTGTCAAACTTTGTTTAACTATTATGCTGATAAAGTTGAACAAAATGGACCGATTCCCGGTTATTCCGCTAACAATCGCATACTAACGAGCGTTTTGCCTTCACGCTCTGCCGTCTGCCTGTGTTGTACACAAACTTTGTAACGACAGGTTGATCGAACCATCTTTCGATTCCCCCTTTTTATGACAACGACTCCCGGAGTGGATTCTCCCAGAGTGGATGCTCCCGGAGTGGATGCTCCCAGAGTGGATGCTCCCAGAGTAGCTGTGTTCCGCAAAGAGCATTTCAACGCGGCCCACCGGCTCAACAACCCCCACTGGTCCGACGAAAAGAACGCCCGCGTCTATGGCAAGTGCAACAACCCCAACTACCACGGCCACAACTACGACCTAATTGTGCAGGTCATCGGACCCATTGACGCTGAAACGGGTTACGTCATCGACATGAAATATCTTGGCGACCTTATCAAAGAACACGTTACGGACCGGTTCGACCACAAAAACCTGAACCTCGACACCAACGAGTTTGCCGACCTCAATCCCTCTGC
>JAYVAP010000392.1:0-6251 GCA_043750915.1 Spirosoma sp.
GGCAGACTGGTTCAGGCCCGCTTCTATCTGACCCATCAGCGAGCGGGTGTGCTGATAGCCAATTCTGAACAGTTCCCGCGCTTTGCCAATGTCGGTGGCCCCGTACTGAGCCAGTTGCGGGGGTTCGATCAGTACGGTGCATTTGGCGAACCGCTCCTTTGTCTTACTCTGCACAGCCAGCACCAAACTCCGTTCGATAACGCCCCGCATGGAAGTAACGGGTTTGCGCGGCCCCAGCACGTTGCAGTGCGACCCAATAATAACATCAACTTTAGGCTCAATAATCTCAACGGGCAGGTTATTGAGCACCCCGCCGTCTACAAATTGCCGCCTGTTGATGAGCATCGGCTCAAAAATGCCCGGCAGGCAGCACGAGGCCAGCACCGGCCGGATTAGCTCGCCCTGCTCAAAAACGACCTGCTCACCGCCGTTCAGGTCAACGGCCAGCACGTGCAGCGGAATTTGCAGGCCCTCAAAGGAGTCGTGGGGCAGGTATTTCCGATATAAGTCGATGGCGGTATCGATGCGCAACAGGCCCATGCGGTTCCAGGCGGGCCGCAAATGCCGCATAAACGAGGATGATTCAATGATTTTCAGGCTTTCGTCGGGGCTGTAGCCGTGGGCAATCAAGGCACCCGTGATGGCACCCGCGCTGGTCCCCGCAATCTGGTCGAACCGGATACCCATTTCCTGAAGGGCTTTCACCACCCCTAAATGCGCAATACCCCGCGCTCCGCCACCCGATAAAACCAATCCAATTTTCATAACTTGCCCGGCATGAATGCGCCGACTGATAACGGCCCGTGAACGCGTTTGGTTTGTTCCTATAGCCACTCCGACAGCATCCCGGCCCAACTAACACGGATGCCTTTTTCGGTGCGTGCCACGGTGGCCGCTTCGCAGGTGGGGTCGTGGTCGAAAACCAGCAACCACTTTTCGTCGACGGCGCGGTTGAGGAAAAGTGTTTTCTCGTCCATTGTCACCAATGGCCTTACATCGTAGCCCATTACATACGGAATCGGGACGTGAGCCGCCGACGGAATCAGGTCGGCACAGAACACGACCGTGCGGGACTGGTCTGGGCCGAGCCGAAACAGGGGCAGCGTCATTTTTTCGGTATGGCCGTCCATGTACAGCAACTCAACACCGGGCAGGTTGAGGTTGTCGTGATCGGTGAAGCGGAGTTGGCCATTTTCGTGCAGGGGCATAAAATTCTCGTGCAGGTAGGTAGCCCGTTCGCGGGGGTTGGAGTTGGTGGCCCAATGCCACTGCCCGCTGTGGCTCCAGTAGGCTGCCTGCGGAAAGGTGGCTTCGAGCCGGGTTTGGTGGGTGTCGGCGTAGCGCACGGCCCCGCCCGCGTGGTCGAAGTGCAGGTGGGTGAGCAGGACATCGGTCACCTCGTTGAGGCTGTAACCGGCCTGCCCAACGGCGTTGGCCAGGGTTTTTCCGTTGGGCAGGTCGTAGTAGCCAAAGAATTTAGCACTTTGTTTGTCGCCCGCGCCGGTGTCGACCAGCAGTAGCCGGTCGCCGTTTTCAATCAGCAGGCAGCGCAAAGCCCAGTTGCAGAGGTTCCGTTCGTCGGCGGGGTTAAGTTTTTCCCAGATCGACCGGGGCACAACGCCGAACATGGCACCGCCATCGAGTTTGAAGGGGCCTACATCAATGGGTTTGATAGTCATAACTGGGAGGGGCGTATTTTATTCGGTAAAGATAGCCATCAAATCCAATGCGGGCTTTCCGGTGGCAGGGGCAGTTTTCCAGACAGTCTCTGTGCAAAAAAACCACCGTACATGATATTTTATGTAGCTTAGGAAAAAAAATAGCGCAACCCCCCGAAAAGCCATTCGCATGAAACGTATTGTTCATAAGCACCCGCTGGCCATCCGGTGGTTTCACTGGATCAACTTCCCGGTGCTGTTTGTGATGATCTGGAGCGGCATGCTCATTTACTGGGCCTACGACCCCTATAAAATCCAGCTCGGCGATTATGTGCTGGTATCGTTTTTTCCCGATAGCGTCTACAAATTCCTGGGTTTGTCGCGTCGGCTGGCTGAGGGCATGGCCTGGCATTTTGCGTTTATGTGGCTGTTTCTGCTCAATGGCCTGGCCTACGTGGTGTATACTTTCGTGTCGGGCGAATGGCGGCACCTGGTGCCCAACCGGCATTCGGTTCGGGAGGCTGTTCAGGTAACGCGCTATGATTTGGGCATGCGCAAGACCCAACCGCCGTTTATCAAATACAACGGGGCCCAAAAAATCGCTTATTTCTCCATTATGGTCATGGGCATCGGCTCCGCGCTGACGGGTTATGCCATCTATAAACCAACCCAGTTTTATTGGCTGACGGCCTTCGTGGGCGGCTACGAAACGGCCCGGCTTCTTCACTTCGCGCTGACGATTGGCTACCTGGTGTTTTTTTTGATTCATATCTGGCAGGTAATCCGGGCGGGGTGGTCCAATTTTCAGAGCATGATAACCGGTATTGAGGTCTTACCGGTCGGTCCAGACCATTCCGCGCTAACCCAATCCGGGCCCGCTCCGGCAACGCCGTCCCCAACTTCGGTTTCACCATGAGTCACCCTCAACAACCACCCCCCGAGCCTAACCTGCCCGAAAGCGACCTGCCCGAATCGGCCGTGCGTCGGCGGCTGCTAACTTCTTTTGGCTGGTTTGCGCTGGCCGCTGCCATCCCGGCAGGCGTATATGCCTGGATCAAAAACAGCCCTAATCTGATGGGGGCAAAAAAGCCGCTGCGCCGGGTGCTGGATGCCAACGAGCAACTTGCCCGCACCTATTTCAGCCCCACTCATTTAGTGAAAACCTACCCGCCCGAAGCCGCCGTGAAAACACCCCGCGTCAACGGCTTCGATGGGATGCGAACGCCCCTGCCTGCCAACTGGAAACTCCAGATCGACCGGCCCGGCCAACCCGAACCCTTATGGCTGACTATGGCCGACATCCGCGCGTTGCCTAAGCACGAACTGGTTTATGACTTCAAATGTGTGGAGGGATGGAGTCAGGTGCAGCATTGGGGCGGGGCGCGGCTGTCCGACTTTCTGACCACCAATCAACTTGGTATCCGGGCTGGCCAGACTGCCGGTGCCGTAGATGCGGCCCGCCCCGCCAACCGGTCGGATTTATTCGCGTATGTTGGTCTGGAAACGCCCGACAAAGGCTACTACGTGGGCATCGACATGGACAGTGCCCTGCACCCGCAAACGCTGCTGGCCTATGAACTCAATGGGCAGCCCATCAGCAACCAGCATGGCGCACCCCTGCGGCTGATTATTCCGGTAAAATACGGGGTAAAAAACATCAAGCGTATTGGCCGGATTTTCTTTTCCGACACCCGCCCCCGCGACTTCTGGGCCGAGCGGGGCTACGATTATTATGTAGGGCTGTAGGCCCACCAAAGTCACAAAATCCACTTTCCTGGGGATATGCTGTACCGAACTGCGTCTTTCTGGGGTGGGTCCTCTATTTTTGTGCCATGCAGCAACAATTGGATACATGGATTCGGGCATTGGTTCGCGGGGCGGGCTACGTCCCCAACCGGGACCTCTCGGGCTGGGTGCTGCTCAGCATCGCCATTCTGCTGGGAGTAGTCGTTGATCTTATCGTTACGCAACTCCTGCGGTTTGTGGTTCGTCAACGGCCTTTTCATACGCTGGGGCTTCTCAAAACCCACGCCCGCTGGGCGTTCTGGGTGTTTGTACCCTCGCTGTTTTTTCTGCTGGCTACCAACGTGCAGTCCGCGCGGTTTCTGCGCCGGCATCCGATTGCCGACAAAACAGCCGAGATTCTTTTCCTAATCGCCAGCATCTGGTTTGTAGTGCAGCTGCTGAAAGTAGGCGAGCTGCGGTTGGTCCGGCATTATGACACCTCTTTAGATACGAATCTGTCGCACCGGAAATTTGTGACGCAGGTTAGGTTTGTTCGCCGGTTGCTGGTTATTGGCGTGATTATCATTGGCATCTCGCTGCTGCTGATTTCGTTTCAGGGTAGCCGCCGGGTTGGCCTGAGTGTGCTGACCTCGGCGGGCGTGGTGTCGGTGCTGATTGGCTTTGCCGCCCAAAAAACGCTGGCAAACCTGATGGCGGGCATTCAGATTGCCTTTAACCAGCAAATTCGCTTAGACGATGCCGTGGTGGTTGAAAAAGAGTGGGGCCGGATCGAAGAAATAAACCTCACCAGCGTAATTGTGCGGCTCTGGGACCGCCGGCGGCTTATTTTGCCCATTACTTACTTCGTTGAAACACCCTTTGAGAACTGGACCCGCTCCGACGCGTCTATCACGGGTTCGGTATTTTTGTATCTCGACTACAACGTGCCGGTCGATGCCATTCGTGAAAAAGCCCGCCTGCTTACCGAAGCCGACCCCCTCTGGAACGGCGACGTATTTGCCCTGCAGGTAACCGATACGCAGCCCACCTGCATTGTGGTGCGGGTGCTGGTATCGGCGCAGGACGCGCCCTCGGCCTACGACCTGCGATGCCATATTCGCGAGCAGCTCATTGCCTTCATCCGCGAGGAGTATCCGCAAAGCCTGCCCCAGACCCGACTAAGCCTGGCCCCGGAAACAAAGCCGCTGTAGCCCGGCAGAGCCAAATTGCCAGGCTACAGCGGCCGCTACCAATCTGGATTTTGCAGCAGGCCTTTGTTGATATCGCGTTCGCGCTGCGGAATGGGAAACATTGTTGCGGTCGATGAAAACGCGTTGCTCGCGCTTAAAACGCAGCGCGTCGCCCGCCGTGTAGTCGGGCATGTCGTTTAAATTCCGCTCCGAACCGGCTTCGCCAAACGAAGGACCCGGTGCGGGTTTAGCGCGGGCTTTAGACGCACCATAAACGAACGTGTTCATAGCCAGCTTGCCCGTGTTCCACCGGCGCATGTCGAACAGGTGAATGTCTTCGTTGGCCAGCTCAACTACTTTTTCGAGGTTGTTGGTGGCAGCTTTCAGACTTACGTCGATGGTGGTGCGGTTGCCCACGCCCAGCTCCACGGCGGCATAGCCAATGAAGCTGAAAACCATCGTTTGGTTGCTCTCGGCGGTAATGAAATACGCGCCATTGGCATCGGTAACGGTGCCGCGTGCCTCGCCTTTTATGGATACCGACATCCCCGGCAAACGCTCGTTGCCGGCCCCATCGGTGACGTTGCCCGTAATGGTACGCTGCTGGGCGAAACTCACCGTCAGGCACGAACACAGGCAGAGAAAGAAGCGTAAAATTCGTTGGTTCGTAATCGATTGGCAACGGTTAAGCCATAAACATACGGGGAAAAATGCTAAAAAATTTCATCAACCGATAGGCTTTACCGAGCAGTCGGTCCATCACTCCTCCCAGCCAAACGACCGCTCAATGGCTTTTTGCCAGCCTCGCATGAGTTTGGTCCGCCGGGCATCGTCCATGCTGGATTCATACTGGCGGGCAATGCCCCAGTTCTGGCGCAGATCATCTGTGTTTTGCCAGTAGCCCACAGCCAGCCCGGCTGCGTAGGCCGCACCGAGGGCCGTTGTTTCGGTCATACGCGGGCACACAACAGGACCATTCAGCACATCGGCCTGGAACTGCATGAGTAGCGAATTGACCACCATACCCCCATCGACTCGCAGCGACCGCAGCGACACGCCCGCGTCCTGTTCCATGGCCCGCACCACATCCACGGTTTGGTAAGCGGTGGATTCGAGCACCGCCCGCGCCAGGTGGCCTTTGTTGACAAAGCCCGTCAGGCCCGCAATGATACCCCGCGCATCGGCTTTCCAGTGGGGCGCATACAATCCCGAAAAGGCCGGCACAAAATAAGCTCCGCCATTGTCGGCTACCGAGCGGGCGAGTGGTTCGATGTCGGTGCTTTTTTTGATGATGCCGAGGTTGTCCCGCAGCCATTGCACCAATGCCCCCGCCACGGCAACGCTGCCTTCGAGGGCATAGTGAACCGGCTCATTCTGAAACTGGTAGGCCACGGTGGTGAGCAACCCACAGGTGGAGGGGCGAAGGTCGGTGCCAGTGTTCATGAGCAGGAAACAGCCGGTGCCGTAGGTGTTCTTGGCCTGACCCGGCTCAAAGCACGTTTGCCCCACCAAAGCCGCCTGCTGATCGCCCAGGATGCCCGCTATGGGAACGCCCGGCAGTACCTCCGATGCCACCGTGCCGTAGACTTCGCTGCTGGGCCGGATGCGGGGCAGCATGGCGCGGGGCACAGTAAAGGCTTCCAGGAGGGCATCGTCCCAGGCCAGGGTTTTGAGGTCC
>JAYVAP010000393.1:0-2572 GCA_043750915.1 Spirosoma sp.
AATATAGTCCAGCGATTTGATTCTACAGAATTTGGAATTGGAGATTTCCAGAAAATAAGGACATTATAAAGCGGCCTGAACGTTCGGGTTCGCTAATTGTGATACGTTTGTTGATGATGCAAATTTGCTCTTTATCCACAACAGTTTCCAATAAGTTCTGTCGTTCTCCATAGATCACTGATACCCGCGTGCCTGCAAGCCAAACAACTCGGCGTAGCGACCGTTTTTTTCGAGCAGTTCGACGTGGCTCCCAATCTCCAGCAGGGTTCCGTTTTCCAGGACCAGAATCCGGTCGGCCATGCGAACGGTGCTGAACCGGTGCGAAATTATCACCGACGATTTGCCCTCGGTCAACTGCCCAAAGCGCTGAAACACTTCGTATTCGGCGCGGGCATCTAAGGCGGCCGTGGGTTCGTCGAGAATGATGAGCTGGGCATCGCGCATGTAGGCCCGGCCCAGGGCTACTTTCTGCCACTCTCCGCCCGACAAATCGACCCCTTTTCCAAACGAGCGACCCAACTGCTGGTCGTAGCCGCCCGTTAGTTTGGCAATGACCGTGTCGGCCAGGCTCCGATGGGCTGAGGTTTCGATGCGCGGCTGGTTCGTTCGCTGATCGATATCACCAACGGCAATGTTGATGCCCGCCGACATTTTGAAGCGGGTGTAGTCCTGAAAAATAACGCCAATGTTGCGCCGGAGTTCGTCCAGGTCATATTCACGCAGGTCGTGTCCGGCGAGCAGAATACGGCCTTCGGTGGGGTCATAGAGCCGGGCCAGCAGTTTAACGAGGGTGGTTTTGCCCGCGCCATTCTCGCCCACGAGGGCCAGTTTTTCGCCTGCTTCGAGCGTAAACGAGAGGTTCCGCAAGGCCCAGCGTTCGGCGTTGGCATACTTAAACCCCACGTTCTCGAACACAAACCGGAATGCCTCGCCACCCGCGCGGGCGGGCTTTGGGAAAGGGCGGGTGGTGCGGGGCGAATGGATGAGGGGTTCAATGGCAAAATAATCGAACAGGTCCTGCAAATAAATTGCCTCCTGAGTTAAGCTGCTGAACTGCAACAGTATACCTTCGAGCGAGGCCCGCACCTGCCGAAACGACCCGGCCAGAAACGTGAGGTCGCCGAGGGAGATTTGCCCGCTGGTGGCCCGCGCCACAATCCAGACGTAGGCACCATAGTAGCCAGCCGTGCCCAGGGCGGAGAGCACCACCCCCCAGCCCGCCCGGCTGATGGCCAGAGCCTTGTTTTTCCGAAAAAACTCGCCCGACAAGCTGCGGAAGCGGTCGGTAAGAAAGGCTGACAACCCGAAAATTTTGACTTCTTTGGCCGTTTCGTCGCTGGCACCCACGTAGCGCAGGTAGTCGAGTTCGCGCCGTTCGGGTGTTTGGGAGCGCGAGAGCGAATAGCTGCGCTGGTTGAAGTAGTTGTCGCCAATGAATGAGGGCGTTACCGCTATCAAAATCAGCAAAATCAGCCACGGATTGTAAACGGCCAGGCCAGCCGCCAGAAACCCCACCGAAATCAGCTCCTGCGCCTGCCCAAACACACCGGACAGCAGCACCGTCCGGCCGGTGGTCTGACGGCGGGCGCGTTCGAGTTTATCGTAGAAAGTGGCATCTTCAAACTGTTCCAGATCGAGCGTGGCCGCGTGTTCCATGATCCGCACCGACGTTTGGTTGGCAAACAAATCGCCGAGCAAGCCATCCATGAGCGATACGGCCCGGCCCAGTGCCGTTGACAGAATAGCCAGCCCAAACTCCGCACCCACCAATGTCCAGAGGTAGGTTGTATCGGTGCTGCCACCGGCTGCCGACAGCCGCACCACTTCATCGATGAGCAGTTTGCCGATGTAGAGCGTTGTGGCCGGAATGGCCGCCCGGATGAGCCGCAGCAGCGCATTGGCCAGAAACAGGGCGGGCGAAACAGCCCAGACCAGCCGAAAAAAAGCGGGCAGGTTGCCCAAAGCCGCAAATCGTTCGCGCCAGCTTAGTTCCTGCTTAGCATCTGCCGGGGTGTTTGGGTTGGTTTTTTTTGACATCTACGAAAAAGACAAGGGTCCTGCCGGATAAGTTCGACAGGCGGGCCGGGCCGATTGTTTCTCTCCCTATCGGCCCAGGAGCGCGAACGCTGCCAGATAGACCAATGCCCCGGCTGCGTAGCCAATCAGGGCCAGCCAGCTGATATGGCGCAGGTACCAGCCAAAGGCCAGCCGCTCCATGCCCATGACGGCCACACCGGCTGCCGACCCAATCAGCAGCAGGCTCCCGCCGGTGCCAGCGCAGTAGGCCAGAAATTCCCACAATTTGGCATCGGTGGGGTGGGTTTGCAGGTCATACATGCCCATGGTAGCCGCCACAATGGGCACGTTATCGACCACCGCCGAAACCAGCCCGATCAGCAGCACGATAACGTCCAGATTGCCAACCGACCGGTCCAGGGTTTGGGCCATTATGCGCAGCACGCCCGTAGCCTCCAGCGACCCAACAGCCAGCAGGATACCCAGAAAAAACATAGTTAGTCATAGTAGAAAACACTAACTCAACGAACGTCACCTCTAAACCAGGCGCTGCAGG
>JAYVAP010000394.1:0-2368 GCA_043750915.1 Spirosoma sp.
ACCCCCGCCAAAACCCCGGCTCCCGCCGAGCGGCCGACACCCCCCGCCCCCGCCAAAAAAGTGGAAACGGTTAATAACGATGCACTCTTCAAAAAATCGTCGGGTGGTGGCTCCAGCGGTACGTCTGGGAAAGCAGCCGGAACGGGCGCATCCACGCCGGGCGCATCCACGCGGGGCGCATCCACGCCGGGCGGCAATAATAACGGTGATGATGCCAATGGTGTTGGTGACAAAGGCAACCCGAACGGGAAAATCAATGCCAAAGAGTTTTATGGTACGCCGGGTGGTTCGTCGTCGGGTGTTGCCTTCGACGTATCGGGCTGGTCGATGGCCAGCAAACTATCGGTCAACGATGATTCTGACGAGATAGGTAAAATTGTTTTTAAAATCACGGTCGATCAGAGTGGGGAGATTACCAATGTTCGTCAGGTGCAAAGTACCGTCAGCCCTTCGGTGAGCGAATTATACCGGCGGGCGGTGCGGCAGTTGCGGCTTCGGCCCAAGAGCGGAGCCACCCCACCCACGTCTACCGGCACCATCACCTTTATCATAAAGTCTAAAGATTAATGCAGTATTCGGAAGCACTCGACTATCTCTACAGTCGGCTCCCTGTTTTTCACCGGATCGGTCCCAAAGCACTCAAACCCGGCCTGGGCAATACCCTGGCTTTGTGCGGTGCCCTGGGCAATCCCCAGTTTAGTTTCCGCAGCATTCACGTGGCGGGTACCAATGGCAAAGGCAGTACTTCCCACATGCTGGCATCCGTTTACCAGGCAGCCGGGTATCGGGTGGGTTTATACACCTCGCCCCACCTGAAATCGTTTACCGAACGCATCCGGCTAAACGGCCAGCCCATGGGTGAGGCTGAAGTGGCCCGGTTCGTAACGGCCCACCAGGCCCTGATTGAGCGGGTGGAGCCTTCTTTTTTTGAAGTCACGGTAGCGATGGCGTTCGATTTTTTTGCCCGGGAAGCGGTTGACGTGGCCATTGTTGAGGTTGGCTTAGGCGGTCGGCTGGATTCGACCAACGTCATCACGCCGTTGTTATCGGTCATCACCAACATCGGTTACGACCATACCGATGTGCTGGGCGAAACACTGCCGCTGATTGCTGCCGAAAAAGCGGGCATTATCAAATCGGGCGTGCCGGTGGTGGTGGGGGAGACTCACCCCGAAACCGAAGCCGTTTTCCGGGAGACGGCGGCTTTAGCAAACGCGCCCATCCAGTTTGCCGATCAGGTTTACACCGTCCGGGACCAAGGAATTAGTAATGGGCTGCGCGATATTGCAGTCCATACCCGCTTGTCGTCTCCGATGCGCTACCAACTCGATTTGCCGGGCGGCTACCAGCTTCGGAATCTACCGGCGGTGCTCGCTGCTGTGGCGGGCCTTCAGGATTTGCTGCCCGTTTCTGAATCGGCCTGCCAGCGGGGTCTGGCAACGGTTATTTCGTCGACGGGTTTGAAAGGGCGTTTTCAGATCATCGGTCGGTTGCCGGTTGTCATTGCCGACACGGCCCACAACCCACCGGGTTTGCAGGCTTTGTTCGGGGCCGTGGACGCTTTTCGGCCATCGGCTTCACCGGCAACCCTGCGTATTATTATGGGGCTGGTGGCCGATAAAGACCGGGCGGCTATTCTGGCGTGTTTGCCCCGGGAGGCCATCTACTATTTTTGCCAGGCTCAAACGCCCCGCTCGTTACCCGCCGAAACCCTACGGACCGAAGCGGCAGACGTTGGTTTGTCGGGCAGTGCCTATGCGGATGTAAACACCGCATTGGCCGCTGCTGAGGCATCGGCAGCACCAGACGATTTACTGGTCATAACGGGGAGTAATTATATCATTGCCGAATTAACTGATTTATAATCGTGACGCGCCACAAGCATCAATTCTTCGACTATAACGCCCAGAGTTCCCTTGTCATTGAAGTTGGGAAACCGCTGTATAAATCAATCAAAGGGAACTGGCGACGGGATTATTTTGGCAACGATCACCCTGTAGTGGTCGAACTGGCCTGCGGTAAAGGTGAATATACAATTGGTCTGGCCCGGGCATTTGCTGATGTTAATTTCGTGGGTGTCGATATCAAAGGTGACCGTATTGCCCGGGGTGCCTGCACGGCTCAGACACTGGGTCTGAAGAATGTGGCGTTCTTACGCACCGACATCAATTACCTGACCGAATTTTTTGCTGATGGGGAAGTGGATGAAATCTGGGTTACGTTTCCCGATCCGCAGCCGCGCCCTAAACAAGAGAAGCACCGCCTGACGCACCCCCGGTTTCTGGCTACCTATCGGCAATTGCTTGTGCCCGGCGGCCTGTTCCACCTCAAGACAGATAGCGCGGCATTCTTTGATTACAGTCTGGAA
>JAYVAP010000395.1:0-6323 GCA_043750915.1 Spirosoma sp.
TTTTTACCTCAACGGTACACGCATAAACCTGCGCCCTACCCTCGACCCGCCCGGCGATGGCATGACCGGGCTGCACACCGCAGCCATAGACGGCATACGCAGGGCGGGCTTTAACTTCGCCGAACTCTGGCCCAATAATTTTGATGTGCGTGGCGAAGTGCGCGACTGGCTCCAGGTCATGGACGCGGCCGACCGCCGGGGGTTCCTACTGTCGGGGGTGGTCATGCCTTTTCATTTCCAGATTGTGAACAGCGACTTTTCGTATCAATGGGATAAGCCGGGCGTGCAGGAAAAATGGCGGCAGCGGATGCACTACCAACTCAGGAAACAGCGTAACCATCCCTCGGTAGTAATGTGGGGCACGTCGGCCAACTTTTTCGGCCATCCTCAGGATCAGGACCCCCTGCATATCGGTCAGGTCGGCTGGGTGCAGGGCAACACTTTCTGGCAGCGCAATGCCACCGCTGCCGCCGAAGCCATTGCCATCGTGAAAACCCACGACCCCACCCGCCCGGTGTTTACGCACCACGGTGCCTACGTGGGCGATGTGCACACGCTGAACTTTTACCTCAACCTCATTCCGCTACAGGAACGCGAGGACTGGATGTCGCACTACGCCCGATTTGGCAAGATACCCTTCATGGGCATCGAATTTGGCACGCCCCTGCACTGCACCTTTCTGCGAGGACGTAACGGCTATGGTAATAACGTACAGACCGAGCCGTTGGTGACCGAGTTTTCGGCCATGTACACCGGCCCGCGTGCCTACACCCTCGAAACCCCCGCCTACCGCAACCTGATACGTCTTAACTTTTTGGGCGGGCAACGCTACAAAAGCTGGACAAACCCCGTGGAGATGGAGCGTATGCCTGCCTTTCAGGAAGTACAGCAGCTGTTCTCGGTCAATACCTGGCGGAGCTGGCGTACCTGGGAGGTGCCCGGCGGCATGGTGCCCTGGAGCTTAGGCCACGGCTGGGTGCCCGACACCACCGCTAAAGCCCGCGTGCCCATGCCGCCCTTTGCGCCGGGGTTACGCGGCAATTATTTTCCCGACGCAAGTCCCAAAACCCTGAATTACCTGCAGCCCGGAGGCTGGAAGGCCATGCCCGCCGGGCAGGCCCTCACAGAAAATAACAACGCCACACTGGCCTACATTGCCGGTCCCGAACTCGACTTCACCGCCAAAGACCACCACTTTGCCCCCGGTCAGTGGGTCGATAAGCACCTTTACTTTTTCAACGACACGCGCACCCCGAAAACTGCCGTCTGGGAAGTTCAGGCCGAACTGGATGGCGCGGTGCTGGTCCGGCACACGGGTGAGGTGGCCCTGCCGGTAGGCGAGAAACGCGGTGTGCCGTTCCGTTTTCAACTGCCCGCCGAGGCCCGCCGGTTCAAGCAGCAGGGGCGCATATTGCTCACGGCCCGCATCGGAGAGGAGGTTCGGTGCGATACTTTTTTGTTCAGGACGATAATGCCCGACACCGGAGCAGGCGGCAGAGAAGTGGTCGTAGTTGATCCCGAAGGCCGCACCACCCGGATGCTGGAGGCCGCCGGATACCGCCCCCGCCCGTGGCGTGGCGATCCGGCGGGCGGGCTGGTGGTGCTGGGCCGCAACGCCCTGCTGCCCGCCTACGCCATGGGTTTCGACCTTGAGGCCCACGTGCGCAACGGCGGTAAGGTGCTGCTCATGGCCCAGCACCCCGACAGCGTGTCGGTCAAACGCGGCTTCCGCACGTCGCAGTACATTTCGCGGTATGTGTTTCCGCTCGACACGGCCCATTCGCTTTTGCGCGGCCTCGACGAAACCGACCTGCGCAACTGGACCGGCCATAGCCGCCTGACCGAAGCTTTTCCCGATTACGTAAACCGCCCCGTGCGGGAGGGTTCGCACGGCATACCCTACTACGGCTGGCACTGGGGCAACCGGGGGGGCGTGGCCACTGGCGCCCTTGAAAAACCCCACCGCACCGCCTGGACACCGTTGCTCGAATGCGAATTTGACCTGGCCTGGTCGCCACTGATGACGCTGCCCTACGGCAAGGGAATGCTGATTTGGAACCAGCTCGACCTGGAAGACCACCATGAGCAGGATGTGGTGGCCGCGCTGCTGGCCCGCCGTTTGGTGCAGTATGCCGACACGGTGAAAGTTATGCCCCGCAGCACACGCACCGTGCTGATGGGCGACGACCGGGACGTGGCCCTGCTTCGCGAAACGGGCGTGCGGTTCAGCCGACAGGACCAGATACCGGCACAAACAACCTTGCTGCTGGCCGGAAACCTGACCCCCGCCCAGGAGACCGCCGTGCTTGCCTACGCCAATACCGGCGGGCGGGTGCTGGTGCTGCCCCGCCGGCAGCCTTGCCTTAGCTTAGGCGTTCAGTTTGCCACAGACCCGGTTTTTGGCGGTGGCCAAAGTGTGCCCCGCTGGCCCGAAACAGCCGGTATTTCGCTGGGCGAAGTGCGCTACCGCACAGCGTGTTCCTCGGTGCTGATTGGGTCGGGTTGCGACCAGACCGGTGCCAACGGGCTGCTGGGTCGCAGGCAGGTAGGCCGGGGCCAGTTGGTGTTTGTGCAGCTGGACCCCGCCCGGTTTCGCGCCGATAGCCTGACGTATTTCCGGTACACCCGCTGGCGGCACACGCGTGCCCTGGCGCAGGTGGCGGCCAACCTCGGCGCGGAGTTTGAAAACGACAAGGCGGTGTTTGAACTGGCTCCGCCCAAATACAGCGTTTCGCTGGACGGCGACTGGAAAGCCGCCATGACCCGACCGCTGCCTGCTGCCGTTGAGGTTAGAGACAAGCACAAAGACCCCGGCATTTCGCCCGAAGCCCTGGCCTTAGTCCGGGAAAATGCCTACGAAAGTGGTATGGTGGCCGTGGTGTCGAGCCGCGATTTTGAGGCTCAAAGACCCGAATGGGCCAAACTCGACGGCGAAATCGTGTACCGCAAGACGATTGACGTGCCGGCGGGCATGGTGGGCCGCACGCTTGAGATGGTGTTGGCCGTTATTGACGACTACGATGAGGTTTATATCAACGGCGTGCCGGTGGGCAAAACCGGGCCGGAGAAAGAACCCGTGTGGTCATACAGCCGCACCTACACCGTGCCGCCGGGTGTGGTGCGGGCCGGGCGCAACACCATTGCCATCCGAATCTTCGATACTTATGGCGGGGGCGGCCTGATGGCCGGCAACAAGAACCGCGAATTGAAGCCGCTGGAATCCCGGCAACCCAGCCTCTACCATGCCGATTACATAGACGATTTTGAGATGGGCGACGATCCCTTCCGGTATTTCCGCTGGTGAACGGCAACTATTCTGCGCTTATCGATTTTTTCCGGTCAGCTGAACAGAACCCGGGTGAAGGTAACCGTATAGGATAGAAGACCCGGCAAAGTGCTGACTTCGCTAACTGGATTGCCTTACAATTAACTCTGTTTTAAGCTCTACGGTGTGCGAACGCCATTGTTCGGGCGACTGCTCCAGCATTTCGAGCAGGGTGCGCGATGCTGTTCGGCCAATATCGGCAACCGGCTGACGGACACTGCTAAGCGAGGGTTCCAGAAACTTAGAATAATAATCGTCGCTGAAACCAATGACAGCCATGTCTTCAGGAATGCGTAATCCTTTTCCTTTTATCACCTGCATGGCCTCCATCGCTGTAGGATCGTTAATACAAAATAGCGCGTCGGGCGGCTGAGGCAGCCCTAAAAGGTGATTGATATAGATGGGCACTAAGCTGATGGTTAAATCATAAGGGATGAGCAATTCAGGGGCAAACGGAACGTCGTGTTTCTGCAGGGCGTCTAAGTAGCCCTGCCTGCGCCTGGTGCTGACCCGCAATGAATCGGGACCGGCCAGATGGGCAATGCGCCGTTTGCCCTGTTGAATCAGATGCTCGACGGCCCGGAAGGCTCCCTCATAATCATCCACTACCACTTTGGGCCCTTCTATATCGTATGTCACCCGATTGTACTGCACCAGCGGAACTCCTTTTCGCCGAAAAATACCCAGGTGGTCGAAGTTGCGGGTTTCTTTCGTCAGCGATACCATTACCCCGTCTACCTGCCGCTCAAGCATCAGCCGGGCATTGGCCACTTCGTTGTCGTATGACTCATTTGAATGACTGATGATGAGGTTAAAACCGGCGGCTGTGGCCACTTCATGCGCTCCGACGATAATAGACGGGAAAAAATAGGAAAATAGTTCGGGAACAATGATGCCAAGCGTTTTGGTACGATGCTGATGCAGGCTAATGGCCAGCATATTGCGCTGGTATTCTAATTTTTCGGCCAGTTCCAAAATGGCCTGTCGGGTTTCGTGTTTCACACTCGGATGTCCCGTTAACGCCCGCGAAACGGTTGATTTTGAAATGTTCAGGGTAGCCGCTATGTCATATATCGTGGTTTGATGCTGTTTCATGTTTCTATCTGTTAGCACAGCATAAATGTAGGAATTTATTGTCTGAAAATGGGATGGGTCCCACAATTTGGGATCGGTCCCATGATTTTATAATGCCAGTTCATTGAAAAACAGAACGATTCAAATATAAAATTTACCTCAGCTTAACGGATCGCCCAATTAAATAGTGGAATCTGTCAAGCAAAATATGTAAATAAACCCTTTTTCAATTTTCTATATGAAAGCAATACTACGTCTTCCCGCCTGGGGGATTTTGGGCTTACTGCTTGTTGTATTCGGTATCACTGGATACGCTCAGACTATCAACGTTCGGGGTACTGTTGCGGGTGATGATGGCGAGCTGTTGCCGGGTGTCAGTGTGGTGCTGAAAGGTACAGCAACCGGCACCACCAGTGATGCCGTCGGTGCTTTTTCTATTAACGTGCCTTCGGCAAAGTCTATACTGACTTTTTCTTTTGTAGGCTATACTTTACAAGAGGTGGGGGTTAACAATCAGACTAACCTGACCATAACACTCAAATCAAGTGATCGGTCTTTGAATGAGGTGGTTGTGGTTGGGTATGGTACGCAGCGGAAAATAGAAACAACGGGTTCTATTGCTTCTGTTAAAGCTGCCGATATTGTGCAAACGCCTATTGTGAATGTGGCTCAAGGGTTACAGGCACGGGTGGCCGGGGTACAGATCAATCAGAATTCAGGTGCACCGGGCGGTAATGTCAGCGTCAGAATTCGGGGAACAAATTCTATTAATGGAAACTCGGAACCGCTTTACGTGATAGACGGTATTCAGATCAGCAACGGGGGAGGCATTGCCGACATTAGTCCGCTTTCAACCATCAATCCCAATGATATTGAGTCAGTAGAGGTCTTGAAAGATGCGTCGGCAACGGCCATTTACGGTTCACGGGCAGCCAACGGGGTTGTATTGATTACTACCAAGCGGGGCCGAAACGGGGTGACACGAGTGAGCTACGACAGCTATTATGGCATTCAGAACGTGGTCAGAAATTTAGATGTATTAAATGCATCGCAGTTTGCACAGTTAGAGAATGAGGTATTCAAAAACGCGTTTTATCCCAATCCGGCTTCGTTAGGTGAAGGCACCAACTGGCAGAATTTGATTTTTCGGCAGGCTCCTATTCAAAATCATCAGTTGACGATCAACGGCGGCTCCGAACGGACCCAATTGTCGATTTCGGCTAACTATTTCAACCAGCAGGGTATTATAATCAACTCCGGCTTCGACCGGTATTCGCTGCGGCTTAACCTGGACCACCAGATTAGTAATCGAATTAAAACGGGAATAAGCCTTTTAGGTAGCTATAACATCAATAAGGGTGTACCTTTTGGCACCACCAGCCTTGGCGATGGCGATGTGGTGACGAGTAGTATTCTGGGAGCGGCTGTGGGTGCTCCGCCAACACTGCTACCCTACCGCCCCGATGGTACACTGTTTCCGTTTGGCGAACAGGGTAATTCGCAATACCGGGAGGTAACCAACCCTTTGGGTTTGGCCGCTATTCAGAATCAGGTAGCCATTAAACGCACCCTGGTCAATCTCTTTGGCGAAGCAACGCTGGCCCAGGGCCTGACCTACCGCGCCAGTTTCAATGTGGATTTGCAGAGCGGCCTACGCGACCAATACTCGCCCCGTTCTATCATTAGTCTCCGTGACCTGAACGACAACTCCGGCTCCGGCTCTAAATCGAACACCAACAGTACGGTATTGCTTCACGAAAGTATTCTGACTTACGCCCGGCAGTTTTCGAGGCAGCACTCGCTTAAATTTACGGGCGTATTTGCCAGCCAGAGCAACCTTGACAACACCAATACCATTAGTGGCATTGGGTTCCCGAATGATGCTACGGGCAACGAAGCCATTCAGTTGGCTTTAGCCGTAACA
>JAYVAP010000396.1:0-7429 GCA_043750915.1 Spirosoma sp.
CGTGGTCATCAACAGTAGGACACACGCAGTGGCCCACCGGAACCAATCCAGAATCGTGAAGAAAAAACGTAGAGTAGAATTCATAGACAGGCTTTGGGATCAGACAGACAAATGTAATGCTCATTCCAATACGCAACCCGTGGTCCTATTTTGCGGGCTGTTCACTAACTGCCAAACGGCTCAGGTATGCAGACTGATTTTTAAGTGATGGCTGTTTGCTGTAGTCTTGCTGTGTTTTATGCTTTCGCTACATCTATGAAATACAGTTACATTTTTTTACTGGTATGGTTATTTGCTGCACCGGGCTTTTCTGCCAACTACTATGTGGCCTCAACAGGCAACGATACCAACAATGGCCTGTCGCCCGCAACGGCCTGGCGCACAGTTATCCGCGTTAATCAGGCCGTAACCGCTAACCTCTTTTATGGGGGCGACTCGTTGCTCTTTAACCGGGGCGATACCTTCAGCGGGCAAATCACGCTCAACAGCAATGCGGCCGGAACGGCAACCCGCCGATTTGTCATCGGTGCGTATGGCAACGGCCCAAAACCCCTGCTGAAAGGCACAACGCGCGTGTTGGGCTGGGTGGCCGAAACCGTTAATGGACTGCCCATGTTTACCCGCTCCGGCTGGACCCAGCCGCTGGCCCATTTATTCGTCAACAACCGGCAGCTGCTGATTGCCCGCCTGCCCAATACCGGTTACCTGACCATGACCGCCGATGGCAACCAGAATGCCCCGTCGGTTGTGGCCGCTGAATTTGGCCAGAACCCGCAGTGGGTGGGTGCCACCATTCACGTGCGAACGGGGAACGATGCCATCGACACCCGCTTGGTGCAGGGCATAAACGGCACCACCGCCACGCTGTCGGCCGATGGTCTGACGTTTCAGCCCAAAGCAGGATGGGGCTATATCATGGAAAACAAACTGGCTTTTCTGGACCAGCGGGGCGAATGGTTTTATGATCCGACTGCCCAAAAGCTGTTTCTTTATCCACCTGCCGGCATTGATCCCACCCAGGCTGGCACGCTTATCGAGGGATCGACCAATGATTATGGCCTGGCACTCTACGGCACTTTCGACTACGTTGTTATCCGCGATCTTGACTTCCGTTTCCAGCGTAAAGCGGGTATTTTTAATTATGACTTCACCAACGGCCAGGTACTCAACTGCCATTTCAGCGGGCAGGGCGAAGCGGGTATCAACATTGCCGGTGCAACAGGCGCGCGAAATTGCCTGATCAGCGGTAATACCTTCCGCGATCAGAATAACAGTGCCCTGCAAATTAAATGCACCAATTGCAGCATCACCGGCAACGACAGCCGACGCAACTTTCTGGTGCCGGGCTACGGCGTGTCCAGCCTCATAGAAGGGCGGGCCATGGGCATCTACGGTGTCGGCAACCGTATTCGTTATAACCGCATTGACTCCTCGGGCTATCAGGGCATTTTCAGTATGTCGCTTCGCGATACGCTGGAATATAACGTGATCAGCAACTGCGGGCTGACCAAAAACGATCTGGGCGGTATCAACAGCTGGGAAAATTTTAACATTCAAAACCCCGACACTATCGCCGGTAGCAATGCCTACATCCGGCGCAACATCATTTATAACGTTGGTGGTAATCTGGCGGGCACACCCACCGATAATGGCGTTATTGCCCAGGGTATTTATTTAGACGATGGCTGCTGGCGCTATCGAATCACCGAAAATACGGTTTATAACGTGGCCGGCGCGGGCATCTTTGTGCAGTCGAGCCAGTATACCCAAATCGACAATAACCTGCTCTACAACAATGCCGATGCCCAAATTCGGGTTCACTCCAAAGAGCGGGCCGCAGCACCCCTAACGGTTGGCACCGTCATCATGGATAATACGGCTATCTCGACTCGGCGCGAATCGTTTCCGGTCTGGCTGTCGTCGTCGGAGCCGGGTCATGACCCCACGGGCGTGCTTAACCGAAACCGGTGGTATAACCCCTACAATGACTATGTAGCTCGCTTGCAAACCACTACCACCGACCAGGATTATGCGCTGTTTCAGTGGCAACAGGCCACCAATCAGGATGCCCTCTCGCGGGCAAGCTGGTACCGGAGTTCGGGTTGGGAAAACATGGCGTATGTGTCGCCCAACCAAAAGCCCAATCCAACCTTCGACACAAACCTCAGCAACTGGGGCACCGGCCCGTGGACCAACTCAACGGGGCAGTGGCTGAGTGGTGCGTCGTTCGACGGGGGCTACGGGCGCATTGCCCGCATTGCCGCCACGGACCTGTTTATGGTCGAAGGCCGGGATTTGCCGAGTTTTTCGGCTGGTGCGCTATTCCATATTTCTTTCAGTGCGTCGGCCAGTGCCGATTTGTCGAACATGACTATCTGGGGCCGCAAGCAGGAGTGCTGCTACGATTTCTACAATGATTTTACCCGCCGGTTTCCCGTTCGCCCCACGCGGAACGAGTTTTCGTATGTGGTCAGCAACACGCAGTCCTTTACGGGAGCCGCCATGCTCCAGTTTGTGATGCCCCCAGCGGTGGCTTCGTTCAATCTGGATAATGTGGTGGTGCGCCAGATCACGGCCAGTCCCGAAGTGCCAACGCAGCGGGCAGTGTTGTTTACCAACCCCACAAAAACGCCCCTGACAGTTGCGCTCACCGGCAACCTGAAATGGTTCACTACCGACCGGGTGCAGATCAAAACCGGAACGCTGACGCTGCCTGCCTATGGCGGTCAGGTGCTGTATAACCTGGTCTCCGATGGTCTCTACACCGTTAGGGCGGGCAACTGGAACGATCCGGCCAGCTGGTCCTGCGTGTGTGTGCCCGTGGCTGAGGATGCTGTAGAAATAAACCACGCGCTGCTGATGCCCACCGGTTATGCCGGGAAAGCCAAAAAAGTTACCTACGGGTTGCAGGGCGGTTTGCGGGTGCAGGCCGGGGCACGGCTGCAACTCGGCCAGTAGTTTTTGAGGGCGGTTTTGCGGTTCAATTCCAGCCGCCACCCAGTGCCCGATAGGTATCGACTACGGCGTTCATTTGCCGCATTCTGGTTTCGATAAGCTCCATTCTCGCTTCCAGCACATCGCGCTGGGTCAGCAACACTTCCATGTAATCGGCCCGGGCAGAGGTAAATAACCGGAGCGAAATGTTGGTCGATTGGGTCAGTGCCTGCACCTGGCTGTTTTTGGTGTTATAGCTCTTCTCTAAGTTATTGATACTCGACAACTGATTGGCCACCTCAATATAAGCATTCAGCACTGTTCGTTCATACCGGTAAATGGCCTGAATTTGCCGGGCATTGGCACTTCTGTAAGTGGCCGTAATGGCGTTCTTATTAATAACCGGCCCCACCAGATCGCCCACCAGCGACGAGAACAGCGACTGGGGCGTGCTGACCAGATAAAGCGGGTTGAAGGCCATGATGCCCAGCGAAGCAGACAAATTGAGCGACGGATAAAAATTCGCTTTAGCCACCTGTACGTCCAGTTTAGCCGCCTGCAACTGCAATTCTGCCTGCCGGATATCGGGCCGGTTCTCCAGCAATTGTGTTGGAACACCAGCATAAACCTTTACGGGCACTAAAACATTAAAACCGGGAGAACTTCGCTTAATCGGCTGCGGAAATCTGCCCATCAGAAAATTAAGGTGGTTTTCCGTTTCAACAATTCGTTGCTGAATGCCGTATTGCAGATTTTGCGTTTTAAGCACTTCGGCCTCAAACCGGCGTACGGCCAGTTCGGTCACTTTGGCGGCTTCTTTTTCCTGCCGGATAATGTTCAGCGCGTTGTTCAGAATGCCGAGGTTCTGCTGTATAATTGTTAACTGATTGTCATAACCCATCAGCTCATAATACGAACTGGCTACTTCGGCCACTAAGTTCGTGGCAATGAAATTTCGGCCCTCAATGGACGATAAATATGTGGCCACTGCCGATTTTCGGGCGTTACGCAGTTTGTACCAGATATCTACTTCCCAACTGGCAAAGGCACCGACGTAGGTGTTCGGTAAAATCTCCGGCGTTGGCTTACCTGGCTTGATGTCGGTAAGGGCATCACTGGCCCCCCGGCTGGTGTAGCGCGATAATTTTTCTATCCCGGCACCACCGCCCAACGTAACGAATGGCGAATAGGCTCCCTTCCGGGCCAGTATTTCATTGCTGGCCTGCTGAATTTCCTGCACGTTTATATTCAGCTCCTGGTTGTTGAACAGGGCCGTATCAATTAAAGCCAGCAGGTTAGAGTCGGTGAAATACGCCCGCCACTTTATTTTTGCGCTGCTGGTGCTGTCCTGTCCGTTGGTGTAACGCGCGGGAACCGCCCTATTCTCTGTTTTCGACACCAAAGCCGGGGTTTTGCAGGCCGCAAACGCAAAAGATAGGCAGGCCAGTCCGAGGTATTTATAAATGAGATTTTTCAACATGGTTGGTAACTTCTTCTGGTTGTGGAAACGTGTCTACGGTATGAACCAAACCTTCCGTTAACGGACTATCTTCTTCATCCCGGATCATTTTTCGGCCATCGGCCAAACTGCCAAATATGTAGTATAAGCCCGGGATGATGATGACCCCAAAAATGGTTCCGAACAGCATCCCGCCCATGGCCGAAGCCCCAATAGTACGGTTGCCAATGGCCCCGGCACCCTTTGCCGCAATCAGCGGAATTAAACCCGCCACGAAGGCGAAAGAGGTCATCAGAATGGGCCGGAAACGCACTTTGGCTCCTTCAATGGCTGCGTCCAGAATTGTTGAGCCCTGCTGGCGTTTCTGCACGGCAAATTCTACGATCAGCACGGCATTTTTACCGAGCAGACCAACCAGCATGATGAGCCCAATCTGGGCATAAATATTGTTCTCCAGCCCCATTAACTTTAGCAGCAAAAAAGAACCAAATACCCCCACAGGCAGCGAAAGCACAACGGCCAGTGGAATAATAAAACTCTCATACTGAGCGGCCAGAACCATATAAACAAAGGCCAGTACAATCAGGAATACATACAGCGACTCATTTCCCCGCATCGATTCGTCGTAGGAAAGACCTTCAAAAGCAATGTCATACCCTTTTGGTAATGTTTTGGCAGAAACTTCCCGGATGGCCTGTATGGCATCTGCCGTGGTATACCCCTTAGCGGGAGTGCCCTGAATAGCGGCTGAATTGTACAAATTGAAACGGGTAATTTCGTTGGGCCCCTGTCCCTTTTTAAGCTTCATAAAGGCCGAATAGGGTACCATTTCTCCCTCATCATTTTTAACAAAAAGCTTTAAAAGATCGGTTGGAAGCCTTCTGAAACTGGGATCAGACTGCACATACACTTTAAAAAACTGGTTAAACTTAATAAACCCCTGTTCGTAGGTACTGCCAATCAAAATATTGAGGTTGTCCATCGCTTTTCCGATAGATACGCCTTTTTGCATAGCCAGATTATTGTCTATTTCCAGTTCATATTGCGGGTAGTTTGCCGCAAAAAAAGTAAATAATCCGGTAAGCTCTTTACGCTTGCCCAGATTGGCCATGAACTGTTGGTTTATTTTGTCAAACTCGCTGTAGTCCGTATCGGAAGTTTTATCCAGCAAACGCATGGAAAAACCGCCCGATGTACCAAATCCCGGAATGGCTGGTGGTTCAAAGAATTCGACAATAGCCCCCAGCCCTCTCGATTTCTTCTCCAGTTCTTCCATGATCTCCTTAACGGTATGATCGCGCTCTGACCAGGTTTTTAAATTGATCAGACAGGTGCCGGCATTGGAACCCCGACCTTCGGTCATAATCTCGTAGCCAGCCAGGGAAGATACCGATTCTATACCCGGAACTTCCTCACAAATTTTCTGAAGTCGGCGCGAAACTTCGTTGGTTTTTTCCAGCGTAGAACCCGGTGGGGTTTGTATAATGGCATAAATTGTACTCTGATCTTCGTTCGGAATAAATCCTGCCGGCAGGATTTTATTCACGAACAATATCCCCAGACAGAAAATTACCAACACGCCGAACGTGACGACCCTTCGGCTGACGATTAATTTTAACAGGGACACGTATTTTCCCGTGAGTTTCTCAAACCCTCTGTTGAAACCATCGAGTGCTTTGGTGAGTATATTTTTACTGAGGGCATGGTCATGATGGTTTTTCAGCAGCATGGCGCACAATACGGGGGTAAGCGTCAGGGCGATCAAAGCTGAAATAACAATAGAACTGGCCATTGTAATGGAGAACTGCCGGTAGAAAGTACCTACAGGACCCGACATAAATGAGATGGGCAGGAATACCGACACCATAACGGCTGTAATGGCGATAATGGCCCCGCTGATCTCGCCAAGCACTTTCTTGACGGCACCATACGGTGTCAGATGCGGCTCTTCTTCCATCTTGGCATGCACCGCTTCTACCACCACAATCGCATCGTCTACCACAATACCGATGGCCAGCACTAAGGCAAAGAGCGTTATTAAATTGATGGAAATACCAAAAAACTGAATAACAAAAAACGCCCCGATCAGCGATACCGGAACCGCCAGAATCGGTATCAGCGTAGAACGCCAGTCGCCCAGAAATATAAAAACAACAAAGGCTACCAGCAAAAAAGCGTCCCGCAAGGTATCAATTACCTGATCAATTGACGCATCCAGAAATTGAGACACGTCGTAGCTGATTTTATAGTCCACGCCCGGCGGGAAAGAGGCTTTCATGACATCGAGCTTCTTTTTCACTTCGGCAATAACATCGCTGGCATTACTGCCATAGTTTTGCCGCAACACAATAGCCGCCGAAGGATGACCATCTAAGTTGGAATAAATATCAAAGAATTCGCTACCCAATTCAACTTTGGCAATATCCCTGAGGTGTATACTTTCACCGGATGAGTTGGCCCGGATAATAATACTCTCATACTCTTCGGGCTTATTGTATCGGCCTTTGTAGGTGAGCACATATTCCAGCGACTGCGCAGCAATACCGGAACTTTGCCCGATTCGCCCGGGCCGCCCAATAATACTTTGCTCGCCAATGGCTTTCATAACTTCCTCGACGGAGATACTATAAGCCCGCATACGTTCGGGGTTTAGCCAAACGCGCATGGCATAGCGTCGGCTACCCAATATCTGCGCCCTGGCTACCCCTTTGGTCCGCTGTATTTCAGGGATCATTTTAACGGTAGCGTAGTTGAACAGGAATTTCTCGTCAATACTCTTTTCTTTGGAATAGAGGTTAACGTACATTAACATACTGGGTTGCACCGGCGATATGATAACGCCTTCTCGCTGAACCAATTCGGGCAGCAATGGCATTACCTGATCCACCCTTGTTTTCACCCGGATAACGGCGACGTTAGGATCGGTACCGGGTTCAAAAATAATCCGGAGGGTAGCCTCGCCCGCACTGGTTGCATCGGTCGCAATGTAGCGCATATCCTGGACACCGTTGATGGCTTGTTCCAGCGTAATAAGCG
>JAYVAP010000397.1:0-4535 GCA_043750915.1 Spirosoma sp.
CGCCCGGGACAGCCTGCAACTGGCCTATTCGTTTGTTGGCTATGAAACGGTCAGTAAAGTGGTTAGCCTGCGCACCAACGCCACCCTGAACGTGTCGCTCACACCCGGCCGTGTGCTGTCGGAAGTGGAGGTAAAAGCCGGGAGAACGGAGGAGAAGGTGAGCGAAAGCGCACAGATGAGCCGGATCGATATTCCGGTGTCGCAGATCAAAAAAATTCCGGCCTTTCTGGGCGAGAAAGACGTGATGAAAGTGCTACAGCTGATGCCGGGTGTGCAAAAAGGCTCCGAAGGGCAAACAGGCATCTACGTGCGCGGGGGCGGGCCAGACCAGAACCTGATTATTCTGGACGATGCCACGGTGTATAATGCCAACCACCTGTTTGGGTTTTTCTCGGTCTTCAACGGCGATGCCCTCAAAAGCGTCGAACTCATAAAAGGCGGTTTTCCGGCGCGGTATGGCGGGCGGCTCTCGTCGGTGATTGAGCTGAACATGAAAGATGGTAACCGCGAGAAGCTCCACGGCGAAGGTGGCATTGGCCTGATTGCCTCGCGGCTGGTGCTGGAAGGTCCGCTGGGCAAAAGTAAAAAGCCGGGCCCGCGTTCGGGGTCGTTTTTAGTGTCGGGCCGACGAACGTATTTAGATGTGCTGACGGCCCCGCTCATCAGCTCCCAAAGCAACGGCCAAACGCAGGCGGGCTACTATTTCTACGACATGAACGCCAAGGCCAACTACGACCTTGGCCAAAAAGACAAAATCTACCTGAGCGGCTACTTTGGCCGCGACAAGTTCTACGCCCGCGACAAAAGCGAGGGTGCCGACGTGGGCTTGAGTTGGGGTAACGCCACGGGTACGCTGCGCTGGAACCACCTTTTCAGCCAGAAACTATTTTCCAACCTGTCCCTGATTTTCAGCGATTACAAATTCCAGATTTCGTCGGACCAGAAAGACGACCGGGGCGGGGATACCTTTTCGCTCCGCTACAACTCCGGCATCCGGGATTTTGCGATAAAATATGACCTGGATTTTTACCCGTCTCCGCAACATGCCGTGCGGGTAGGGGTGCAAAGTATTTACCACCGGTTCACGCCCAGTGCGCTGGTAGTTAAAAACTCGGCTACCGACCAGATAAAGCTGGAGGTCGACAAAATTGACGTGATGGAGTCGGGCATTTATGCCGAGGATACCTGGCGGCCCTCCGACCGCTGGCGAGTTAATGGCGGGCTTCGGCTGAGTTATTTTCAGCAGAAATCGGTGGGCTATCTCCGGCCCGAACCCCGGCTGTCGGCCGCCTACACGCTCCGGCCCGATTTATCGGTAAAGGCCTCCTACGCGCTCATGAACCAGTATGTGCATCTGCTGTCGAACACCGGCATTGGCCTACCCACCGATTTATGGGTGCCCACCACCGACCGGGTGAAACCCCAGCAGTCGCAGCAGGTGGCTATTGGGCTGGCCAAAGACTTTCCTAAGCCAGGTTTGGCCTTGACCGTGGAAGGCTATTATAAAACGATGAACAACATCATCAACTACCGAGAAGGGGCCAGTTTTCTGCTTATAGACGACCCTAACTCGGCCGAAAAAGTACGTTGGGAAGATAATGTAACGGCGGGCCGGGGCTGGTCGTACGGAGCCGAGGTGTTGCTGCAAAAAAAAGTTGGGCGTTTTTCGGGCTGGATAGGCTACACCCTGTCGTGGACGCAGTGGCAGTTTGCGGAACTGAACGGCGGTCGCCCGTTTTTTCCGCGCTACGACCGGCGGCACGATATTTCGGTGGTGGGTATCTATGAAATCAGCAAGCGCGTAACGCTGTCGGGCACCTGGGTCTATGGCACCGGCAACGCCCTGACGGTGCCCGTTGCCAACTACACCGCCTACCAGCACGAGCCTGGCGTGCGGCCGTCGTATGGGCAAAACGGGTTGCCGGCCATGATTGCCCCGCTCTTCGATTATGGCCAGACCGTCAGCGACTACAGCCAGCAGAAAAATAGCTTCCGGGCTGAATCGTACCACCGCTTCGATCTGGGCATTCAGTTTCATAAGAAAATGAAACGCCACGAGCGCACCTGGGAATTCAGTTTGTATAACGCCTATAACCGCCGAAACCCGTTTTTCTACCAACTCGAAACAAACTATTCCCGGGGTTCGTCGAAGGTTGGCCTGTTCCGGTATTCGGTGTTTCCGGTGGTGCCCGCGTTTAGTTATAACTTCAAGTTTTGATTGGTTCAGCCGCTATGAAAATCAACATAAATAGCCTCACGGCCTTCCTCTTTCTTAGTCTGGTGTATCTGGCCGGTTGCGACAGTCTGCGTCAGGAAGTAGACCCCGCCCGGCTAACGCGGGAACCCGAAAAATTAGTTATTGCCTGCTTCATCTCGCCACAGGATACGATCCTGGCGGCCCGCGTTTCCAAATCATCGCCGGTGCTGGGCGTAATCAATCCGGGCCGCTCAGACGTTGCTGATGCCGTGGTAACCCTGTCCGACGGGAGCCGGTCGGTTACGCTGCGGTTTATGGCTAACCAGCCAGATCAGGGTCAGGGACTCGGGATGGCGCAGGGCTACTATCGCGCCGATGCCCGTCAACTGCCGATTTTGGCCGGAAAAACGTACACGCTCACGGTTCGCACGCCCGATGGGAAACAGGTCGATGCCACGTGTGTAGTGCCGGGGCCGGTTGCGCTACAACGAGTTGTGGTCGATTCGGCGGTAACAAATGATTTTGGTCGTACCCGGAAAGAATATTTTGCCCGGTTTTTCTGGCGAGACCCTGCCGGGCAGGCTAATTTTTACCGCGTAGCCGGGGCTAACGACTACTTACTAAAAGTTCAATATCGCCTTTCGCCCACGGCCCCAATGCGCGACACGCTTTTCCAGACAACGGGTAATTTGTCGTTCACGCCCGCTTCAACCAGCACGGACCAGGGGAACGACGGTCAGGAACTGGTATCGGGGCGGGGCCGACTGGCCGTGAGCTACTCCTGGACGAACGGGCAATCACAGCCCAGCCGGCCAGCGGGGCAACTTTACGCTTATCTGCTTAATACGGATATCAATTATTACCAGTATCACGACAGCGTTCAGCGGCAGAGCAACACGGGCGACAACCCTTTTGCCGAACCCGTGCCCCTTATAACCAACATTCGGGGCGGGCTGGGCTGTTTCGGGGCCTACAACCAAACGATACTGACGGT
The DNA here is from genome assembly GCA_043750915.1 of Spirosoma sp. Lineage (GTDB taxonomy): Bacteria > Bacteroidota > Bacteroidia > Cytophagales > Spirosomataceae > Spirosoma. The sequence goes on from JAYVAP010000397.1 coordinate 3,192, forward strand.
GAAATTGAAATAAGAAAGGGCCAAAAAACAAGAGGGGGACAAAAGAAATCGGCGAAAGCCTGCTCCCTTTGTCCCCCTCTTTTTTGTGCCGTTTGGTTTCAAACCGCCTGGCTGTTCATTATTTCGGTCTGCTTGCGAATGGACTCCATGTGGATGATTTTGTAGATTTCTTCCACCAGTTCGGGATACAGATTGAGTTTCTGTCCTAATTCGGTGCGGGTTTTCAGAATCTCTTTCCAGCGTTCGGGCTGAAACAGGGTCACGTTATTGTCGCGTTTGTGCTCGGCTAACCGCTCCACAAGGGCCATCCGGGCGGCCAGCATTTCCACAATCTGCCGGTCAACGTTATCGATATTGCGCCGGGCCTGATCCGTTACACTCTGAAACTCGATGTTCTGGGATTCGACCTGCCGAATTTGCAGGTGGTCGAGCATGATCCCGAAAGCCTCCGGAGTCAGTTGCTGAGCCGCGTCGCTCCAGGCATTGTCGGGGTCGATGTGCGATTCCACAATCAGGCCATCGTAGTTGAGGTCCATGGCCATCTGGGCGAGTTCGTTCAGGTAAGCCCGTTTGCCCGCCATGTGGCTTGGGTCGCCAATGAGGGGCAACTGCGGAAAAATCGACTTCAGCTCAATGGCCATCTGCCACATCGGCACGTTGCGGTATTTGCTGGCTTCGCCGGTGGCAAATCCCCGGTGAATGGCTCCCAGCTTGGTGATGCCCGCACGGGAAAGGCGCTCAAACGCACCCACCCACAGGGCTAAATCGGGGTTTACGGGGTTTTTCACCAGCACCGGCACATCCACACCGCGCAGCGCGTCGGCAATTTCCTGCACGTTGAAGGGGTTGACGGTGGTGCGGGCACCGATCCACAGCATATCGACACCGTATTTAAGGGCGAGTTCGATGTGTTCGGGCGTGGCTACCTCCACGGCGAAGGGCAAACCGGTTTCGGCTTTGGCCCGCTGAATCCAGGGCAGGGCGGCCTCGCCCATGCCTTCAAAACTACCCGGCCGGGTGCGGGGCTTCCAAACGCCCGCCCGGATAACATGAACCGCGCCGAGGGCTTTCAGCTGGCGGGCGGTCTGGACTAACTGCTCTTCGGTCTCGGCACTGCACGGACCGGCAATGATCAGGGGTTTGCCGTTGGTCTCGATCCACGATCCAAGCGGTTCTACGGTTAATTCTACCTTCATGATAAACGCGTAAGTGGCGAGTAATGCAGCTACTCTGTGGGGAACTTTTAAGTGCGATTTTGCGGTATATTTGCAGCGGAGACCGGCTGTTTTTCAGGCCAATTCCCGCATTTGTCTGTTGTAGTTTGTACGAGTATTGAACAAGCCG
>JAYVAP010000398.1:0-2864 GCA_043750915.1 Spirosoma sp.
CGGGCTTCCTCATCGTTCACCACCACCACATCGACCATCGGGATCAGCGTCATCAGGTCGTCGCGGGCAATGTCGATCCAGAGGTTCATGGTATCCAGCACAATCAGTTTGGGGCGATTGCGCAACCGTCCGATCACCATTTGCTGAATGGAAGGTGACGTGTTGCCCAGCATCAGATAGCGGCAGTCCTGATAAGATTCGGGAATAACCGGGTCGAAATGTTCCATCACGTTCAGTTGCACTTCCACCGTGTCGCGGGTGTTCATGTCGTTATGGTATTTCCCCGACCAGAAAAACGTTTTCTCGCCCGGGCGAATTTCCAGCCCTTCGGTGTCGACCCCGTGCCGGTTGAGGTCGTCGATCATGGACTGCGGAAAATCGTCGCCCACGACGGCAACTAAGTTGTTATCATCGGTGAAATACGATGCCGAGAGGGTGATATAGGTGGCAGCACCACCAATAATTTTGTCGGTCTTGCCGAATGGGGTCTCCAGCGCGTCGAACGCCACGGAGCCGATGGTTAATAAACTCATTTTTTGATAATTTACATTTTCAATGTTTTGATTGACAGCCAGCAGCAATTACAAATCAGCCTCTACCTGTTCGCTTTCGAGTGCCAGAATGCCAAACACACATTCGTGTATCCGGCGCAGTGGCTCACGATCTACAAAGCGAGCCAATGATTCCAGGCCCAGAGAAAATTCGCGCAGGGCCAGCGACCGCTTCAGCTGTAGCCCGCGTTTTTTCAATATTGCCAGATGATTCGGCGTGTCGTAGTCCGGGCCGTAAATAATGCGGAGGTATTCGCGGCCCCGGCACTTTATGGCCGGTTGAATGAGTTGGCCTTTGGGGTTTCGCGGCACAAAGGCGAGCGGTTTCACCACCATACCCTCTCCCCCATTTTGGGTCAGTTTTTCCCACCACTCAATGGCTGCGCTCACACCGGCAGAATCAGCTAAGTTTACCAACCGATGCGCGGTGGGGGTTAGCAAAACCGGGTCGGCTGCGCACAAATCGGCCAGTTGGTCCATGTGCCAATTATGGGGCTGATCGGTGTGAATGCGGCCTTCTGTAGCCAACAGGTGAAACGGAGCCAGTGTTAATCCTTCGATGCCCTCCACCGCCCGACAATAACGTGCGTAGGCATCCCGGTAAAGATTCATTCGGCCAATGCGGTCGGTATTAGCCGTCTGTAAGGCCTGCACAGGGAGGTCCCGGTGCTCAGACCGGGTCAGCACTTCGGCCGTAGCCGACAGTGCTGCTGACCCAGCCGCCCCTACAGCCGCATACTGACTGCGAATCAAGTCCCGCGCTTTGGCCGACCAGGGCATTAGCTCGGCATCCATGGCAATCCAGTCGGTGTTGAAACGCGTCCAGAAGTCGGCACGGGTGAGGGCTTTTTGTAGCCGCTGTAGCAGAGCTGTTTCCAGCCGGGCATCGGCGAAAAAGGCCCGGCCAGTACGGGTATAAACGACACCATCGGCCGGAGCCGCCAGTCCAAAATGGTGTTGGGCCACACCTGGTTCGCGGCAAACGATTACTACCGTGCGCGATCCCATGTGTTTTTCTTCACAGATGACCTGCTCCACCCCCTGCTGCCGGTAGTAGGCAAAAGACTCGGCGGGATGCTCCAGATAATCGGGCAAGGCACTGGTTTCGGCGGGCGACATGGTGGGCGGCAAATATAGCAGCCACTGCGGGGCCACGGCAAAGCGGCTTATCACTTCCAGGGCCGCAATGGCGTTCTCTGCCGGAATTTTTACCGGTGGTCCCACACGCGTCCTTACCACCCGATGCCCCAGCAGATCGGCCAGATCGAGCACGCCATCGGCTTGCTGCTGGGCTGTGAGCGGCACTGTTACACTGGTAGTCAGCACGTTGTCACTTTTTTGGGGTACTACCGCCAGTGCGGCTATGGCCGAACCGGCGGCTTGCTCATCGGCTATAGATATGGTCGATTCCGTTCCGGGGAGCGTGCTCACCAGAACCAACGGTCGTTTGGGTTCGCTATATACCCGATGAGCGGGTATGGATATCAACTCTTTTTCGGGATAACGCAGGGCTGTGAGTTGCCCGCCAAAGCAACAACCCGTGTCAATGTCGATCACGTTGTTAAGCCATTCAGTAGCCGGAACTGGCACGTGCCCATGCACCACTGTAGCCTGGCCCCGGTAATTAGCGGCCCAGTTAAGCCGCACCGGCAACCCATATTCATCGGTTTCGCCGGTTGTTTCGCCATACAGACAAAATGCCCGAACGGCTCCCGATGCCCGGCCCTGCATAGCTTCGGGCAAACCTGCGTGGGCCACCACCAACCGGCCTTCGTCCAGTACGTAATGGCTAACCAGTTGGCCAAGAAATTCCCGGACCTGTTGCCGAAACGCAACCGGGGATTCGGTCAACTGCTCAACAGTTTGCGCCAGCCCGTGGGTTAACGATACTTTTTTACCCGACAGATACCGATGGAGTTTATCGTCGTGGTTACCTGGTACGCACAGGGCGGTCCCATCGCGAACCATGTTCATCACCAACTGTAATACGGCCGGGGAGTCGGGTCCACGATCTACCAGGTCGCCCACAAACAGTGCTTTCCGGCCGACAGGGGGCATCACGGCCATGTTTTCGCCAGTGCCCGTTCGCGTGTATCCTAATTCATCCAGCAATTCGGTCAGTTCTGCGTAGCAACCATGTACATCGCCAATAATATCGAATGGGCCGCTGTCGAAACGGCGGTCACTCCAGGTCCGGGTGCGGTTAATCTGCAACGCATCCACTGTCTCCATCGACTTAAGAATATGCACATAGCGAAATCCTTCTTTCTCCAGGTCGCCCATCGATCGGTGCAGGTCGCGCTGGTGATTATT
>JAYVAP010000399.1:0-2489 GCA_043750915.1 Spirosoma sp.
AGCGAAATGCGTCGGCCCACGCTTTCGAGGGGTGCCCGCTCAACGTGTTCGGTCATGGTCTCCGGCTCTGCCAAAGCCACATCCCGCAGCCTATCGTTCAGGGTGGGCACCCGGTCTGGCTCCGGCAACGCAGCCGCCGGTATGTGCTCAACAATCGGGGGCTGAGCCTCACCTTCCGGTTGCTCCTGCACGGGCTGCGCAACGGGCGAAAGGGGGGCCGGACCCGGTGGGCCGTCATCCAGGAAATGCACCCCACCCGAACCGGATTCATCGGCGGAAGCAGCACTCAGGTGGGGCGGGGGCGGCACGGCAGGGCTGACGGCTTCGGGCCGGTCGGCCGGGACGGTAGCCACGCTGGCTACTAAGGGCGCGGGCGGCACCACGGGCTCGGTCACCGTATCGAAGAATGAGCGGTTGGGCGGGGGCGGAATCTGGTCGGGGACATGACTGCGCAGCAACGCCGACACGTTCAGGGGCACTTTCTCGGAGAACGTCTCCACAAATTTGTCGTAATGCTCCAGCTCGTGGCCACGCTGGGTGAGTGCTTCGTCTAAGTAGCCCAATGCCTGATTCACGTACAGGAAGGGTTTCCCGTTCATGCGCTGCGTGATGTGGACCGGAATAAACTGGTTAATTTTGGTAAACCGCGTGATTTGCCTGAGCGCATCCGCCGTGAGCGTAAACTCCGGCTGCCCCCGCAGAAACTCGTCGAAATAAGCCCGGGGGTCAAAAATCAGGACGAGCGTTTTTCGGACACCCTCGGCCAGCAGCGGTTCGAGGTGTTCGCGCCGAACGGCGATGTGCTGCGAAACAACATTCATAAAATTATCGAGTGCTTCCTCCACGTCGGGATGGGTGAAGTCGAAGTAGGGGCTGCGGAACTTTTCGGCATCGCCCAGCCATTTGTCCGATAAGTTATTGACAACGAACAGGTTGATTTGACTGATGGGTGTCAGCGAAAGCAGTTGCTGGCCGTTGATCTGGGGGTATTGCTGGTAAAAATCAGCGGCTGTCCGGCGGGCGTAGGACTTGCTGTATTCGCTGAGGGCGTTGGCGTTAAATTTGTTCGACATCGGGAAAAGCCTTTGTTTTGTAAAGATGATATATTTCGGATTCAAACTGCTTTTTGCCCGACTTAATAACGAAAATGTTTATTGAAAATACCCGACGGCCCGAACCACCCCACCTCCGCACCGGCTGGATCGAACTGATCTGCGGGTCGATGTTTTCGGGCAAAACCGAAGAACTTATCCGGCGGCTTACCCGTGCCCGCATTGCCCGGCTTAACGTGCAGATTTTCAAGCCCGCCCTCGACACGCGCTACCACGACCAAAACATCGTTTCGCACGCTGCCCTGACCATCTCCTCAACACCCGTGCAAACAGCGGGCCAAATTAGTGAACTTGCCGGGCATTGCGATGTGGTTGGCATTGACGAAGCGCAGTTTTTCGACCACGAAATCATCAATGTGTGCAACACGCTGGCCAATCAGGGAAAGCGCGTTATTGTGGCCGGGCTGGATATGGACTTTGCCGGGCAACCCTTTGGCTGCATGCCCCCGCTGATGGCCATTGCCGAATACGTTACCAAAGTTCACGCCATTTGTGTTGTTTGTGGCGATATAGCCCAGTATTCTTACCGATTGGTGCCGTCGCAGGCCCGCGTGTTGCTGGGCGAAACCGACAGCTACGAAGCCCGTTGCCGACGCTGTTTCAACCTCGGCTCCGAGGCCAGTCATCGGCCCTGGACACAACATGAACCGTATGAACTATGAGTTATGACGGCATAAATAAAATTTGTACCGGGCCGGTCGCACGGCTGCTCGTCCTGCTTCTGTTATTCGGCGGTGGGCCATCGGCAGTTGGGCAAATTGGTTTCTGGCAGTCGCACGCCAGTTATCGGGCCGGGCAATCGGTCTCGGTAGTGGGCAACAAAATCTATGCCGCTACGCAAAACGGTTTTTTTTATTACGATAAAACAACCCGCGAAACCGCCACCCTCAGCAAGCAAAATCAATTGAGCGATGTGGGCATCAGCCGACTGCTTTATCTGGTCGATCAGAAACGGCTGTTGATTGCCTATAGTACCGGCAACCTGGATTTTCTGACCATCCTGCCCACCGGCCAGCCCGGCAATGTACTCACCCTCAACACCATCAGCGCAGCACCCAACCTGCCCATAGCACGCGGCATCAACCACATCAACCGAATCGGGAACAACGCCTACCTCAGCACCGACTTTGGCGTGGTGGTGCTGGACCTGGTAAAAAACGAAATCAGGGACACTTATTTCAGCCGACAACCCAACGGCCTGCCCCGGCCCGTTTACCAGACAGCGGCCACCCCGGATAGTTTGTATGCGCTGGCCGCTCCGCTGTTAACCCCCCAAACCGGCGGGCGTTTGCTGGCTATCCGGTTTGCGCCGGGCATCAACATCGCCGATCCGGGCAACTGGCGGGCCGTGCCCGAACCGGGCGGGCAAACCGAGTC
>JAYVAP010000400.1:0-4791 GCA_043750915.1 Spirosoma sp.
CCGTTGAGGTAGTGGGTCGGGTGGCCCGTGACTACAACAGCGAGTATTCGTTTTCGGCCACCAAGATTGCGGCTCTCAATAAAGACATTCCCCAATCCATCGGCACGGTAACCAAAGAGTTGATGGCCGACCGGCAGGCGTTTCAACTGGCCGATGCCGTCAAAATTGTCAGTGGGGTTATTCCGTCGAGTTTCTACAATCAGTACGCTATCCGGGGTATTAGTCAGAACGAAGAAGGCCAGATTATCAACGGGATGCGGACCCGGCAGTATTATTTCCTGCAACCTTTGACGACCAATATTGAGCGGATGGAGGTCATCAAAGGCCCGGCCACGGCCTCGTTTTCATCGGTCGATCCGGGGGGCAGCATCAACTTAGTGACCAAAAAACCGTTGGCCGTGAATCGGCGGGAGGTGGGTTTGAGCGTGGGTAGTTTCAGCACCATTCGGGGTACGCTGGACTTTACGGGGCCACTCAACACCCAGAAAACCTTGCTCTACCGCGTGAACGGAGCCTATCAGGAAGCCAAAAGCTACCGCGACTTAGTCAAAAATAACTCGTTTCTGTTCTCGCCTTCCTTCTCCTACATTCCCAGCGACAAAACGGCTATCAACGCCGAGCTGATTGTGAGCAACATGAGCGGGAACCTCGACCGGGGGCAACCCATTTTTGGGGCCGTAGCCGGGGCCACCGATCTGAACAGTACGCCCACCAGCCTGAACCTCGGCGCGGCCAATGATTTTTTCAACTCGAAAGAACTCATCATCACGGGCAACCTGAGCCACCGATTCTCCGACCATGTCAGTGTCAATACGGCCTACATGAAACAGACCTGGACGGAGGATTTGCAGGAACACCGCACGACCAACGCCTTCGCCCCTGATCTGACGGGTAAGCCCGTGACCTCGCTGGCGGCCATGCAGTTTGTGCAGCGCAAGCAGTCGTGGAACATCGACAACCTGAGCAGCTATTTTAACATCAATGCCAACACGGGACCAATCCAGCACAAGATCGTGGTGGGCTACGACTTGCACCGCTGGCAGAAGCTGAAAGGCGGGGGGCAAAATGCGGCCCGTGGTTTTCTGCTCAAAGACGGTACGGTGGCCGGCACGTTTGTGCTGGCCAATGCCGCCAACTACCAAACCCAAACCATTGGGGGCGTAACGATTCCGAGGCCAAACGTCAGCCATTTTGATCTGGCGAACCCGAACTACACCATCCGAAACGTCAACGACTACACGCTCAACGTCCGAACCGCCCTGCAACCGGCCCTGACCACAACCAACGCAATTTATGTTCAGGAACAATTGAAATGGAACAAGCTGACCCTGCTGTTGGGCCTGCGGCAGGAGTGGTTCGAGGACATTACCAACTTCGAGGCTCCGGGTACGATTGTCGTGAATAAATCAGCCTTGTTGCCCCGTCTTGGCCTGACCTACGCTGTGAATCAAACGATAAACGTCTATGGAACGTACCTGCGCGGGTATCAGCCCCAGTCAAATACGGTAACGCTGCTACCCGTGGCGGCTCCGGCGGGCAGTACGTTCGAGCCGCTGGAAAGCGATTTGAAAGAAGTGGGCGTTAAAGCCGATCTGTTCGGTCGGCGGCTCCGCCTTACCTCGGCCATTTACGAGATCAACCAGCGCAACCTGCTCATGAACGCCAACGACCCGGCCAAGCCTGACTTGCTGGTAATGCGGGGAGCTGAACGAAGCCGGGGCTTCGAGATAGACGCGGCCGGTTACCTCACGCCCAACTGGCAGGTCAATGCGTCGTACAGCTACATCGATGCCATCATCGTCAATGACCGGGAAGCTACGCTGATTGGTGCCCGCAAGCAGAACACGCCCGTCAACAGTGCCAACCTGTGGACCCGCTATAATTTCGCGGCCAACTCCGCGCTGAATGACCTCGGTATCGGGCTGGGCTTCCAGCACAGCGGTAGTAAAATCCCCTGGTTCACGCGGGCCTTCGAGGTGCCGGCCTACACCACGTTCGACATGGCCCTGTACTACACGCCGTCGCGGAGCAACGTGCAGGTGGCCCTGAACATCAACAACCTGACCAACCAGACGTATTGGATGGGGGCGCAGAACTACCTCCGGCTGTTTCCGGGCGCACCGCGAAACACCATGCTGACCCTGACGTACCGTTTCTAACCGATTTGCCATGCGTACCGAACAACTCCTTGCCAGGCAGGTCTGGCAAACGGCGTTTCAGAACCGGGCCGAGCGCGGCCCGGCCGTTTTTTGGCTGACGGGTTGCATCGCGCTCCTGCTGGCCTACGCAGCCATCACGGGCTGGGCCAACTTCCGAACGCAGAACGAAATCCGGGCGCGGTATCAGGCGCAGGCCCGGCAGGACTGGCTCGGCAATCCCGACAAGCACCCGCACCGCATGGCCCACTACGGCCACTTTGCGTTCCGGCCCAAAGCCCCGTTGAGCCTGTTCGATTTTGGGATGGAAAGCTTTCTGGGCAGCACCGTCTATCTGGAAGCGCACAAACAAAACGCCGTGAATTTCTCGGAAGCGGGCTTCTCGACCGGGATGCTGCGCTTTGGCGAAATCAGCCTGGCGATGGTGTTACAGGTGCTGTTGCCGTTGCTAATCTTCTTCCTCGGCTTCGGTGCCATCGCGGCTGACCGGGAGAACGGTACGCTCAAAATCGTGCTGAGCCAAGGCGTAAGCTGGCGGCAGTTGATGGTGGGCAAGAGCTTAGGCTTAGTGGCGGTGACGATGACGCTGTTTATTCCGGTAATGGTAGTCACGGCCTTGCTGTGGGTGCTGGCGCAGGGCGGACAAATCACCGCCGACGAAACGGCCCGGCTGGGGCTACTCGTGCTGGCTTACGCCACGTACCTGACGATTTTCTGCGTGTTGGCGGTACTCGTTTCTGCCGTCAGCCGCACGGCCAAAACCGCGCTGGTCTCGCTGATTAGCGGGTGGCTACTGCTCACGATTGTGTTGCCGAGAGCGTCGCAGGCGTTGGGGTCGTACCTGTATCCAGCCCCGTCGAAGGGTCAGTTTTTCGCCGACATTCAGGCCGACGTGCTGAAAGAAGGCGACAGTCACAACGCGAATGATCCGCACTACAAAGCCATCAAAGACTCCCTCTTAGCCACGTACCGAATTGATTCGGTGGCGCAATTGCCGTTCAATTACAGCGGGTTTGTTATGGCTGAGGGCGAACGGATCAGCGCGGGCATTTATAACCGACACCTGGCCCGCTTGCTGGCGGTGTATGACCGACAGAATAGTTTCTCGAAAGCGACAGCGTTCGTGAACCCGTTTATGGCGATCAAAAACGGCTCGATGGCCCTGTCCGGCACCGATTATGCCAGTTATACTGATTTCCAGCAACAGGCCGAACTGTACCGCTACGATATGGCGCAAAAAATGAACGGCTTGCAGATGGAACTTATCAGTAATCAGAAACCGGGGCCAACGGATAAACCCGTTCAGATCGACCACAAACATTGGGAAGAAGTACCCCAGTTTGCCTATCAGTCGCCGGGCGTGGGGTCGGTCTTGCGCGGGGATCGCGACGGCGAACCGTGGCTGTCGCTGTTGGCATTGGCTTGTTGGCTCGTTGGCCTGGGCGTTGTGATTCGGATACTGGCCAAAACCCTAACCCCACTCTGAGATGTTCTTCCTCGTATTTCGAAATTTTATCCGCTCCGGCGGCATCCGCATTGGGCTGGCATTTCTGCTGCTGGCCGGGATAGCCAGCCTGCTGGTTGGTCGGCAATTCATTGACCGTCAGCGACAAGCCGCCGATGAGACCCGCGCTATTCAGCGCAAAGAATTTGTCAGGACTGCCGCCGTTCGCGCCGACGATCTGGGGCTGTTGCTGTATTACCTCAAATTCTCATTGGTCAACGAAACGATTCCTCTGAGCAGTCTCGCCATTGGTCAGCGCGATGTGAATCCGTCCATCCAGAGCGTAACCATCCGGGCGTTGGAAGCCCAGAAATACGATGCCGAGCTGACCAACCCGACCAACCTGCTGCTGGGCAATCTCGATTTCAGCTTCGTGCTGATTTACCTGTTTCCGCTGCTGATTATCGCGCTTACATACAACCTTATTTCGGAAGAAAAAGAGAGCGGCACCTGGCGAATCGTGGCCGTACAAAGCCGGAATTTATTCGCCCACATCGGACAGTTGATTGCCGTTCGGCTGGTGGCGGTTTCGGGCGTTTTTGGGCTGCTTGTTTTGCTGGCCGTTCCGTTTCTGGGCATCCCGCCGGACGGGGCGTTCTGGGTGTTTCTGGCTCTGTCAGTGCTGTATCTGCTGTTCTGGTTCAGCATCTGCCTCTGGGTGGTTTCGCAGCAAAAAAGCTCCGCTTATAACGCCATTCTGCTGGTTGCCATCTGGCTGGGATTACTGGTGATTGCCCCGGCGGGGATCAACAATTACATCGTGGCCAAATACCCAGTTCCCGAAGCGTTAGCCACGACGCTCAAACAACGCAAAGGCTACCACGAAAAATGGGAAATGGACAAAACGGCGACGGTCGAAAAGTTCTACGCCCACTACCCGCAGTTCAGAAAAATCCCAACCGTGCCAATGACCTTCAAGTGGCTTTGGTACTACGCCATGCAGCAATTGGGCGACGATGAATCGGCGCGGGAGTCGGGCGAGTTGCGGACAAAAGTAGGGCAACGGGAAGCCGCCAGCCGAACCATTGCCAGGTTTATCCCGACGCTCCATACCCAACTGCAACTGAATGAACTGGCCCGGTCGGGACTGGAGAATCAGTTGCGGTTTCTGGATCAGACGACCCGGTTTCA
>JAYVAP010000401.1:0-4782 GCA_043750915.1 Spirosoma sp.
AAGGATTTATGGGGCAGACAACCGCCTTCAAGAAAAACTTTATCAAACCCGAAGTTGTGATTCTGGCCGAAAATCGCTCGGCGGGTGAGGCCCGGTATATTCATGCACCCTATGGCCGGGGCTTTTTCACGTTCTACGGCGGCCACGACCCGGAAGATTATCGTCACGAAATCGGCGAAGACCCCACCGACCTGAATTTACACCCCAACTCGGCGGGCTACCGGCTGATCCTCAATAACATACTCTTCCCGGCAGCCAAGAAGAAAAAGCAGAAAACGTAGGATCGGCGAACCGTACTTGATAATGGTCTGGTAATGCCGTAGATTTAGGAAACCATAAGTTGTAAACCTAAACGTATATATGGCTGCTCAATTGCCTGCCTCTTTGTTTCCCGCCGACGCGTCCCAAATCCCGGCACCTTACCGAATTGAGCCCATCCACCAGCGCGAATACCTGCTCAACGGCGAGATGCGTCCCTGGCACGGTCCGGTTTCGGAGGTGTATTCACCCGTTTGCCTGCCCCAAAGCGGGACCACCAATTTGCAGCGGCAGCTCGTGGGTAGCTACCCGGTGGCAGGCCCCCAGCAGGCTCTCGAAGCCTTAGACGCAGCCGTGACCGCCTACGACAATGGCCGGGGCGAATGGCCGCAGATGTCGGTGGCGGGCCGGATTGCCTGCATGGAAACCTTTGTGGGTAAGATGCTGACGCAGCGGAGTTTGGTTATTAACCTGATTATGTGGGAAATCGGCAAAAACCTGGCCGATGCCACCAAAGAGTTCGACCGGACGGTTACGTACATCTACGACACCATCGACACGCTCAAGAACATGGACCGCGCGTCGTCGCGGTTCAGGATGGAAGAAGGAATCATCGGCCAGATTCGCCGGTCGCCCCTCGGTGTGGTGCTGTCGATGGGGCCATTCAACTACCCCCTCAACGAAACCTACACCACGCTCATCCCGGCCATCCTGATGGGCAATACCATCTTGTTTAAAACCCCCAAACACGGCTCGCTGCTGCATTATCCGCTGCTGGATGCCTTTCGGACGAGTTTTCCCAAAGGCGTTGTCAACTCGCTCTACGGACGCGGGGCCGATGTGGTGCCGCCGGTAATGCAGTCGGGAAAAATTAATGTGCTCACGCTCATCGGTTCCAGCCGGGTGGCCGACGAGTTGCAGCGGCAACACCCTAAACTCAACCGGCTGCGGTCGGTTATGAGCCTCGATGCCAAGAATGCGGCCATTATTCTGCCCGATGCCGACCTCGGCGTGGCCGTGAACGAGTGCCTGCTGGGGTCGCTTTCGTTCAATGGGCAGCGCTGTACGGCCATCAAAATCATCTGGGCGCACCGCTCCATTGTCGATGCGTTTCTGGAACAGTTTAGTGCCCGGGTGAGCCAACTCAAAATGGGGATGCCCTGGGACGATGGGGCGCAGATTACACCCCTGCCTGAGCCGGCCAAAATAGCTTATCTGGCCGGTATTATTGCCGATGCCGAAGCCGGGGGTGCGTCGGTGGTGAACGAGGGCGGGGGCGAGGTAGCTGCGTCGTTGTTTAAACCAGCCGTGGTTTATCCGGTTCGGGACGGTATGCGCCTGTACCGCGAAGAGCAGTTCGGCCCCATTGTGCCGGTAGTTGTTTACGAGGATGAAGAAGAATTTATTCAGTACCTCATTACCGACGACCACGGTATGCAGGCCAGTATTTTTGGGACGGATACGGCGGCCATTGCCCGGCTCATCGACCCGCTGGTCAACTTAGTGAGCCGCGTTAACATCAACGCACAGTGCCAGCGCGGCCCCGATACGTTCCCCTTCACGGGTCGCAAAGATTCGGCCGAGGGAACACTATCGGTAGAAGATGCCCTGCGCTCGTTCTCTATCCGTTCGGCGGTAGCTACCAAAAACACGCCCGACAACAAAACCATCCTGAATGAGATTGTAAGCAACCACCAGTCGGTGTTTTTGAGTACAAACTTCATTTTCTGAGACACCACAACCCGATAACCGTACTGCTGCAACGCCGAACTACGCCCGTGTTCATTGCCACCAATCTCACCAAGTCTTTTGCCGGCAATGTGCGGGCGGTTCGTCATGTGTCGCTCACCCTCAAACCGGGCCGGATCATGGGGTTGCTGGGGGTGAGCGGTTCGGGGAAAAGTACGTTGCTGAACCTGCTGGCGGGCCTGACCGATGCCGACGGGGGCGAAGTGCGGCTCGATGGCGAACGGGTGCCGGGGCCGGGTGAGGTGCTGGTGGCGGGGCATCCGCAGATTCGGCTCGTGCATCAGGAATACCAGCTGATGCCCAACGTGTCGATTCGCGAAAACATCAGCTATCCCCTGCGCTTTGCCGGGAAAGAATATCGCCACGCCCGCGTCGATGAGCTGCTCAAACGCTGCCACCTCACCGACCAGCAAAACCGCCTGCCGCGCCAGGTGTCGGGGGGCGAAAAACAACGGGCCGCCATTGCCCGCGCCCTGGCCCATACGCCCACCGATGGACGTACCACCGTTTTGTTGCTGGATGAGCCGTTTAGCCACCTCGACTTGCCTAACCGACTGCTGATGCGCCGGTTGTTGGTCGATATGATTCGGCACGATGGTGGTGGGGCGCGTCCGGTGGCCTGTTTGTTTGTGACCCACGAAGCCGCCGATGCCCTCTCCCTGGCCGACACGCTCGGTGTGCTGCGCAATGGCAAACTCATTCAGGCCGACTCGCCCGTGGCTATTTATCAACAACCCGCCACGGCCTACACGGCCCGCCTGACGGGACCTGCCAATATTTTGAAAGTCAAATACTTACCCCTGCTTGGATTACCGGATTTTGGATCGACAGGCTCAGAGTCAGATCGGCCTGACGCGCTGGTTTGTCTGCGCCCGGAGCAGATTCAGCTCGACGAGGCCGGGGCAGCGGGCGTGGTCCGGGCGGTGTTTTTTTTGGGGAGCCACTACGAAGTGGAAGTGGCCGTGTCGCGCTATGTGTGCGTGCGGGTGCTCACCACCCGCCCCGATCTGTGCGAAGGGCAACGGGTGGGATTGCGCGTAGCGGCCGGATCGGTCTGGCCGCTGAAAAGCTGACGGTTGCAAACCCGGCTCCGCCTACATCATCCGCTTGATGAGCTGCTCGACGGAGATATTTTCGGCTTCGGCTTTGAAGTTGCGCACCACGCGGTGGCGCAGAATGGGCAGGGCCACGGCCTGAACATCTTCAATGTCGGGCGAGTATTTTCCCGCTAACAGGGCGTTGCATTTGGCGGCCAGGATAAGTGCCTGCGATGCCCGTGGACCCGCACCCCACTCCAGATACTGGTTGGCATCGGCAGCCGCCATCTCGGTATTGGGCCGCGTTTTATGAACGAGCTTAACGGCGTATTCCACCACGTTATCGACCACCGGCACCCGGCGCACTAATTGCTGGAATTCCCGAATTTCTTCGCCCGTTACCACCCGCTGCACCTCATACCGCTTATCCGAGGTGGTACTTTTGACGATGTCGATTTCGGATTGATAGGATGGATAGTCCAAGTAGATATTGAACATGAACCGGTCCAGCTGGGCTTCGGGCAACGGGTAAGTGCCTTCCTGCTCGATGGGGTTTTGCGTAGCCAGCACGAAAAAAGGCCGACCCAGTGGGTACTTCTGACCCGCAATGGTAACGGAGTATTCCTGCATGGCTTCGAGCAGAGCCGACTGCGTTTTGGGCGGTGTCCGGTTTATCTCGTCGGCCAGGATGATGTTGGCAAAAATGGGGCCTTTGATGAATTTGAAATTTCGCGCCTGATCGAGTGTTTCGGAGCCGAGAATGTCGGATGGCATCAGGTCGGGCGTGAACTGAATCCGGTTGAAATCGAGGTCCAGCGCACCCGCAATCGTCTGGATCAGCAGCGTTTTTGCCAGTCCCGGCACGCCCACCAGCAGGCAGTGGCCCTGACAGAAAATGGCCGTTAGCAACAGCCGGACGGTATCATCCTGACCAATAACAACCTTTGATATCTCAGTTTTGAGCTTTTGGTAAGACTGGGTGAGGGCTTCGGCAGCCGCAACATCGGATGAATAAGGCACAGGTTCTTTTGGTATTGATGAACAAATAAGGAATTACGACCGCTAACGAAGCCCGCCACAGGCACACAGCCGGATTGCGCGTTTGGTGCGCCCATCAGCTGGTTTAATTGGCACTTCCCAAACTGGCCGCACTGCCCTGGGTGGTGCCAAAGATGCGGCAGTTCTGAAACTCCGGGTCCACCGTGATATACACATCGGCAATCGACTTACGAAACCACTCGTCGATGGCGCGGTTCTTCTTGTTGGTCAGCACGATGCCCTGTAGTTTCTCGAAATCGACTTTGAAATCGGCGGTGTGGGGCGGCACTTTGCTTTTGAAGTACAACAATCGTACCGCACTTTTGCCATCTTCGGTCCGGTAGGGCAGCGGGGCCGAAATCTGGCCCACTTTCATGCTGTCGAGCATTTGAAACATGGCATATTCCATTGTGCCGTCCATGGCCATCCGGCTGCCGCCCGACTGGGGATCACGAAGCAGCCCGCCCGCATCGGCCGTGGTTTTGTCTTCCGAGAAGTCGTGAGTAGCTTTCTCAAACTTGAGCGAGTCGATGGCAATCTGGTTTCGGAGACTGTCTAAATAATGGGTTGGGCCGCTCACATCCAGCCGGTTATAGTCGGGCCGAAGCAGAATATGGCGGGCGTGGTATTCGGCCCCGCGCGTTTCGAGGAGCTGAATCAGGTGCAGGCCAAAATCAGACTCCACCACACCGGATATTTC
>JAYVAP010000402.1:0-5392 GCA_043750915.1 Spirosoma sp.
CCTACCCAAAAGGCTTTTTCTGATCCCGATGAGCATCCCCTGCGTAACATCAGTTGTTGACAATGAATCATCTTTCGCTGTACGAAGAGTTGCTGAACCTGCCTTCAGTAAAAATCACTGCCGTTAAAATTGATCCCCAGCTAGTTACAATCAACTGTCAAGTTACACAAAAAGACCAAGTATGTCCGAATTGTGGCAAAATGACTAACTCCATAAATCAATATTACGAGCGTACCCTTCGAGATTTGAACATGGGTAGTAAGTACGTTTATTTAGTGGTTAAAATGCGTCAATTCAATTGTCAAAATTGTCAGCGATACTTTACCGAGACATTGCCTTTTGCCGATTTGAACAAAGAACATACACATCGGCAAACTGATTATATATTTTCTTTGGCTCGCAAACAAAGCTATTCAGAGGTAGCTGCTATTGTCGATGTCAGTCCAGCAATTCCCACTATGGAAAAATAAGTCCTCCCGGTATTGCAGGTATCGGACCGCACGGGCCGGTACGCCGAAGCGGGCCCCGCGCCGAAGCGTCGGACTGCCGAAGCGTCGGAGATTTCTTAGGACAACACTCATATTTTGACACGCTAATCAGCTTTCGGTATAATACTATTCTAAGTAAAAACAGCACTAAAGGGTAAAGCGAGAATTGCTGACTTGCCACTAACTTTACGAAAGTACCAGACGGGTAAGGTGACATAAAATAAGGCTCAGGGTATATCTTCCTCAATGCACATGCCATCAGGCCGTAATCGCCATTACCAGAAATTAACGCACCATTAATCGAGTACTGGAACGGCATTGAGTTAGGCTACATTCGGCTCACTCCTCAAAAAAATAGCCAAAGATAATGCCCATTTCATCTTCGCTGGTGAGGCCAAACCGAACGGCTTTATTAGTCGTGTTATTATAAGTGATCTCGGAGATGAGTCCTTCGCCCTTGCGGAAGTCGATGGGTGTTTTAAACGTGATGATATCGGGGTGCTCCCAGTCGGTGGAGGTATAAACAACTTCGCCGTTACGAAGCCCACCGTTGATTTTGATCACGAATTTTTCGCCCAATTTGTGCATGTGCGAGGTCAGGGTCAGCACCTTACGGGGTTTATCGAAAGTGAATGCCTTGGTCAGTGTAACGCGGCTGTTGGCCGGAATGGGCAGATTCGTGTTGTTCAGGTCGAGTGTTTGAACCACGCGCTGCACCGTTGCTTTATCGACCGTGTAGAGGTTTATCTGGGCTTCGCCTTTCATCACGACATCGGTTTTATTGACGTAATGCGAATTCAGATCGAGCGACGTACCCGCCGGAATCAGTAAAGCCACCCCCTCTGGAAAGGTGTAGTCCTGCTGCTGCGCCTGCGAACCGGCCAAAAACACGTGATTCGACATGGACAGTACGGTCAGCAGGTTCATTGAATTATCGGCGTTGCGCAGATCACGGATGTCGTTCAGGCCGGGCAGGATGGTTTTATCCCGGAAGCTATAGGCAATGAAATGGTGGCTGCCAGATCGCATTTTCACGGCATAGCGATTCACATACAGGTCCTGGGCGTTACCAACCGACTGACGCGTGAAGAGTTCCCGTTCAAACTTCGGCTGCACATCGAAGGGCGCAATGCGCAGTTGAACGCCTTTTCCGGCCGGGGGCACGGGCAGTGGCTCGTAAAGGACATTGGGCACCGTTTTATCGTCTAACAGACTGGCTTCGGCAACCTTCCCCGTTTTTGGGGCACCGGCTTCGATCCAGCGCTGGACAAACTCGACCTGCCCGTTAGAGAGCAACTGCCCGCCCAGGGGCATGGGATTACCGTATTGCTTGCCGCTGTGGTGCCCGGCGGCTGTGGTCAATTTATGGTAGAGCAGGCTTTCCAACGAAGCAAACGCTTTCACGCGCTTCAGCCCGTCGGCGCGGGCAGCACTGTTTTTGGGGTCTATGCCCACTAAGTTCTGGTAAGCTACGCCGGCTGCCAGCACCAGCCCGTGCTGCGCAAACGACGGATCTTTCTCCGATGCGTGACAACCGGAGGTAGCGCAGGACAGAGTGAGTATTTTTTGCTGCATCAGGTCGAACGAGGCCAGCACAGCGGGTTCGGTGGTATCGATACCGGCTTTCTGGCAGGCCGTCAACGTCGACAGCAGCAGGGCTACGGCGGCAAAGATGGTGCGGCTATACGTTGGGGTGTTCATGGGATTGTGGCGAAAAGCAGACGAAAGATAACAACATTCCGGCTATTACCGATACAGCAACTGCTCAACTAAGCCAAATTTGCTGGTAGTCAGCCCTTAACATGACAATCAAAAGATCAGCGTATAACTCTCCCCGGCACCACGTTGGTAATCGGGATGAGCTTTGTCAACTGAATAAAAACGCGCTGCTTCGGATCGCGAGTATGCGCAGGCTGTACGTGATGACCGGGCAAAATGATCCGGGGTTGCCGCCAATAGCGAATAATCTGTACCTTTGGGGCACTTTCTTTATAACCGGTCCCCCATGCAACCCACGCAGGACGTCCTCATCCCGGAAGTCATTCAGCAAATACCTCTTACGTATTACCTGATTCTCAGCACCGCCCTCTTTATCATCGGCATTATTGGTGTACTGACCCGCCGGAACGCAATCATTATTTTCATGTCAATAGAATTGATGCTCAACGCCGTCAATTTGTTGCTCATCGCGTTTTCATCCTACCGCTCCGACTCAGCCGGTCAGGTGTTCGTTTTTTTTATTATGGCCGTTGCCGCTGCCGAAGTATCGGTTGGGCTGGCCATTATTGTTATGATCTATCGCAACACCCGCTCCATCGATGTGGGTCTGCTCAATAAATTAAAGTGGTAGCTCAGCCGGGCAATCGGCGGGTCGGTCAGGTGCCGATTTGCCGGGCTGCCCATTTGCGCTACTCCCTGACTGATCCACTGAAAAAATGAAACCAGCATTACTCTGCGCGTTAATCCCGCTTTTCCCGCTCATCGGTTTTCTTATCAACGGCATCGGCTTTCGCCGGCTGCCAAAGGGGCTGGCCGGCATCATCGGCACCGTAGCCGTGATGGCCTCGTTCCTGACCACGGTTTACCTCTTCGGGGCCTTTCGGGCGGGAGACAGCCAAGTGCTCATCACGTCGTTTTTTAACTGGATCAGCGTTGGCGACCTGCACATCAACTTCTCGTTTCAGATCGATCAGCTGAGTTTGCTGATGCTGCTGGTGATCACGGGCGTTGGCACGCTGATTCACCTCTACAGCATTGGCTACATGAAGCACGACGCGGGATTTGGCAAGTTCATGGCTTTCCTGAACCTGTTCATTTTCTTTATGCTGCTGCTGGTGATGGGGTCCAACTACGTCATCATGTTCATTGGCTGGGAGGGTGTGGGGCTGTGCTCCTACCTGCTCATTGGTTTCTGGAATACCAACACGAGTTACAATAATGCCGCCCGCAAAGCTTTTGTCATGAACCGCATCGGCGATCTGGGCTTTCTGCTGGGCATTTTCGTGCTTATCAACACCTTTGGTACGGTTGAGTACAATGATATTTTCAAACAGGCAACCGCCCTGCCAGTTGGCGACAGCACGATTTTTCTGATCACCATCCTGCTGTTTGTGGGTGCCATGGGCAAGTCGGCGCAGATTCCGCTCTACACCTGGCTACCCGATGCCATGGCCGGTCCAACGCCCGTGTCGGCCCTGATTCACGCGGCTACCATGGTCACGGCGGGAATTTATATGGTCGTTCGCTCAAACGTGCTCTATTCAATGGCCCCGCTAACGCTCGACATTATCAGCGGCATTGCCATAGCCACGGCCCTGCTGGCTGCTTCCATCGGTCTGCTGCAAAACGACATCAAGAAGGTGCTGGCCTACTCCACGGTCTCACAATTAGGCTATATGTTTCTGGGATTGGGGGCCACGGCCTACACGGCGGGCATGTTCCACGTTATTACCCACGCCTTTTTCAAAGCCCTGTTGTTTCTGGGCGCGGGCAGCGTGATCCACGCCATGTCTGACGAGCAGGACATTCGCCAAATGGGTGGCCTGCGCAAAGCCCTGCCCATTACGTTTATTACGTTTGCCGTGGGCACGTGGGCCATTGCGGGTTTGCCCCCTTTTGCCGGGTTCTTTTCTAAAGATGAGATTCTGGCGCACGTGTTCGAGCACAACAAAATCCTGTGGGCATTGGGCATCCTGGGCTCCGGCCTGACCTCGTTTTATATGTTTCGGCTGCTTTTCCTGACGTTCTTCGGCGAGTTTCGGGGTACCGATGCGCAGCGCCAGCACCTCCACGAGTCGCCCGCTTCCATGACCGTGCCGCTGGTGATGCTGGCCGTGCTGTCGGCTATCAGCGGGCTAATCAATCTGCCAGGGGGCGGGGGCTGGCTGAGCGAGTTTATGGCTCCGCTGTTCGATAACGCCCGGACGGTGAACCCCGCAGCCTTCGCCGAATCGACGATGAGCCACAGCACCGAGTACACCTTAATGGCCGTTTCGGCGGGTGTTGCGCTGCTGTCGCTGGTACTGGCCTATGTCCTGTATGTGAGCCGCCGGGCGGTTCCGGCTCCCGAAACGGCCAGCCGGTCGCTGCCCGCGCAGGTGATCTATAATAAATACTACATCGACGAATTATACGACGCGCTCATTGTTCGGCCGGTTCGCGGGCTGGGCGATGCGTTTTATAGTTTTGGCGAGGGGCTGGTCGATGGCGTTGTTAACGGCGTGGCCTGGTTGGTGGGGCGGGCCTCCATGGTACTACGGCGGCTCCAGAATGGCTCCATCAGTTTCTACGTCTTTGCCATGGTCGTCAGTATTGCGGCTATTTTTGCGCTGCGTTTCTTTGTAGACTGGACCGGGTTGATCAATAAATTATTTCTCGCCCTGCACATTTCAATATAATTTCTTCATGCTGACGCTTACTTTAATCGTACTCCCGGCCCTATTCGCAATTTTATTGCTGGTAATCAAAGGCGAGTCCATCGGGCGAATTGCGTTTGGAGCCGCTTTGGCCGAATTTGCCGTAGCACTGTATGTCTTCAACACATTTACCCCGGATGCTACCTCGCAGTTTGGCTTCGACTATGCCTGGATCGGCTCACTGGGCATTCGCCTGAGTGCCGGCATCGACGGCATCAGCGTGCTGCTGGTGTTGCTGACGGGCCTGCTGGTTCCCCTGATTATCCTCGCTGCCACCACCCGCCACTACGACCGGCCTGCCACCTTCTACGCCCTGATTTTGTTTATGCAGGCTGCGCTGATGGGCGTTTTCACGGCCCGTGATGGTTTTCTGTTTTATCTGTTTTTTGAAGCCGCCCTGATCCCGATCTATTTTCTGGCGGCCATGTGGGGCGGTGCCAATCGCATTCCAGTCACGTTTAAGTTCTTTATTTACACCATCTTCGGCAG
>JAYVAP010000403.1:0-2185 GCA_043750915.1 Spirosoma sp.
CGCCCTCGAAAACGCTGCGCACATACGCCCGGATATCGGCGTTGTCGTCGATAATGAGCAGGACATTGCCGGAAGTGGTTGAGAAGCCGTCGGACACTGCGGTTTGTTCAGCTGTTGCACTTGCGTTAGCGGTGGATATCATTCTAAACCCCCTGCCGTTATTGGATGTGGTGTCAGTTTCCCGAACTGACACCACACCCGATAACGGCAGGGTCACAGTAAACGTGGTACCAAGGCCCTCTGTACTGGCTACGTCGATGGTACCCTTCAGCACCTTCACCAGCTCGTGTACCAGGGACAGCCCGATGCCGGTACCTTCGTAAAGCCGCAGTCCGCCGTCGCGGTTAGTTCGCCCTTCAACCGTGAGGACGGACCCCTGATAGAAACGCTCAAAAATGTGGGTCAGATGCTGGGACGCAATGCCGATCCCCGTATCCTCAACGGTGAACTGCATCGTACCCGACTGGCCAATGCTGGGGTAACAAACCGTCATTCTGACCTCGTTGCCCGCTGGGGTGAACTTAAAGGCGTTGGCCAATAAATTGGTCACGATTTTCTCCAGCTTATCCCGGTCGAAAAGGGCCTGGCGTTCTTCTTCGTTCTGGGTGAACGCAAATCGGATAGTCCGGCTTTCGGCCAGCGAATGGAATGAGCTGGCCAGCATCCGAAAAAACGTTGCGATGTCGCCCGGTTCGGTTTCGGTCCGGAGTTGCCCGGCCTCCAGCTTACTCAGGTCGAGGAGCTGGTTGATCAGGCTCAGCAACCGGTTGGCATTGCGCTGGATAAGGGGAAAACGGGTGTCGTGCGCATACTCCTGAACGGCCTGCTCGATAGGCCCCAGGATCAGCGTAAGGGGGGTGCGGAATTCGTGGGAAATATTGGCAAAAAACTGGGTTTTGAGCACGTCGAGTTCGGCCAGCCGACTGGCCTCTTTCTGTTCAAAATCGACCTGCTGCTGGAGCAGCCAGCGTTGTTTCTGAAACCCGTACAACTGCCAGCCGATAAAGGCCAGTACCAGGGCGTAAATCAGCATAGCCCACCAGTTTTGGTAGAACGGCGGATGTATCCGAATCGACAGTTGGACGGGCGTACTCCAAAGGTCGCTATCCATCGACCCCCTTATTTCCAGTTGATAGTTTCCGCTGGGGAGTTGCGCGTAATTGGCAAAGCGGTTCGTACCGGCCTCTACCCAATCCTTGTCGATACCCTTTAGCCGGTACCGATACTGGTTTTTGGCCGAGTTGGTGTAGTCCATTACCGCAAATTCCAGTGTAAGCCCATTCTGGTCGTGGGCGAGGTCTATCTGGCCCGTATTTTCGATGGCTTGCGCTAAAATACCATCGGTACCACCCACCTTGATAAGCTCATTGTTAATTTTCAGACTAACGATATGTACTTGTGGAGCCCGACCCTCTTTTCCATCTACTTCCCGGGCCCGGAAGGCCGTTAGCCCGTTCACTCCGCCGAAGAGTAACTCGCCCGAGGCCGTTTTCAAGAACGATCCCGTATTGAACTCATCATCTTGGAGGCCATCGGCTTTGGTATAATTCCTGAACTTGAACGTCTTCAGATTGAACTGAGCCAGCCCCCGGTTGGTACTCAGCCAGAGGTTTTTGAACTCATCAACCAGCATACCGTAAACCACGTTGTTGGGCAATCCCTGCGCTTCGGTAAAATGCGTGAACTGGTCCGTTTGCTTATCCAGCCGTTCGAGCCCACCGCCTTTAGTGCTCACCCAGAGGTAGCGGGCCGGTTCATTGGGGTCGTCGAGGGTGCAGGATACAAAATTGTTGCTGAGGCTGTTACGGTCTGTTTTTGAATTTTTATAGACCGAAAAGAGAGGTTTAGTGAGTGGGTTACCGACCCGGATGAGTCCCTTCTGCGTACCGATCCAGCCCGTGCCCAACCCGTCGAAATACAGAGCGTAGGTCTCGGTGTCGGCCCCGCTTTGGGGCAATAGGTGTCCGTACGAGTACACCCGGAAGAGGCCGGTAACGGGGTCGAAACGAAGCAGCTTTCCCTTGGTCGAGCCAATCCAAAGGGTTCCATCGTTGGCTTCCTGAATCTGATTACCGTAATACCCAAAACCAGTACCGGCGGGCAAGGAATATATTTTTTTGACTTTTCGATCGCTCGAATACGCGTACAGATGATGCTGGTCCGTTGCCAGGTTATGGTAGGCCAC
>JAYVAP010000404.1:0-2082 GCA_043750915.1 Spirosoma sp.
GCCAGAAAAACAAAAAAGGGTCGCTGGGCAGCCCCTATGCCGTGGCCGACTACAAAGCCATAAATCCTGCCTACGGCACACTCGCCGATTTCAAAGCCCTTGTTAAACGGGCACACGGGTTGGGCCTGCGCATTATTCTGGACTGGGTGCCCAACCACACCGGCTGGGACCACGTCTGGACCAAACAGCACCCTGACTGGTACACGCGGGTGAACGGGAAAATGATTGCCCCCATCGACCCAAAAACGAACAAACCTACCGACTGGACCGACGTTGTCGATTTGGACTACACAAACCCCAACATGCGCAAAGGCATGATTGAGGCCATGCAGTTTTGGGTTCGGGAATGCGACATCGACGGGTATCGCTGCGACGTAGCCGGTTTTGTGCCCAACGATTTCTGGGCACAGCTCCGCCCCCAGTTAGATAAAATCAAGACCGTTTTTATGCTCTCGGAGTGGGAGGATGAGCCGGACCAGTTTAAGAGTTGTTTTAACGTGAACTACGGCTGGGCCATGCACAGCATGATGAAAGCCGTGGCCAAGGGACAACGCCCCGCTACCATCATCGACTCGCTGCGCGAAGCCAATCAGAAACGCTTTCCAGGCTGGTATTATCAAATGCTGTTTACGCAGAACCACGACGAAAACACCTGGAACGGCACGCTGGCAGAGTCGTTCGGTGCGGCCGCCAATGCGTTTATCGTGTTGAGCAGCACGCTGGAAGGTATGCCCCTGGTGTATAATGGCATGGAGTCGGATCTGAACAAACGGCTGGCGTTTTTCGAGAAAGACACCATCGTTTGGGGAAACTACGCGAAAAGTCATTTTTTTGAAACCCTTCTCACGCTTAAACACCGCAACCGGGCGTTATGGAACGGCACTGCGGGTGGCAAAGCCGTTAAAATATCCACCGACCGCGATGAAGTGGTGTATGCCTTCCATCGGCAGCGCGACACCGACCGCGTTGTTGTGCTGCTTAACCTGAGTGCTAAGCCGCAAACCGTTCAGCTGGGTGGCGATGGCTACGAAGGCATGTATACGGAGGTGTTCAGTCGCCAACCCGTAACGTTGAAACCAAACATGACGGTATCGCTCAAACCCTGGGAATACCGGGTAATGACCAACTAAATAACTACCGACTATTCCTTTACTAATCACGCTTTTGACCCGCTTTTCCATTCCTATGAACACGCAGCGTCTTCTGCTTTGTCTCAGTTTTATGGGTCTCGCGGTCATTGGTTCTGCACAATCGGCTGAACGCAGCCCGACTGAACGCAGCCCGGCTGAACGCAGCCCGGCTGAACGCAGCCCGGCTGAACGCAGCCCGACTGAACGCAGCCCGGCTGAACGCAGCCCGACTGAACGCAGCCCGGTACAGTGGGCGAGCCGTGTTGTGGGGGTTTCGTCGGAGAAAAGTCGGACTGCCGAAGCAGGCATAACCGGCGAGCAGTATAAAGCCACGCAGGCCCTGGGCCGACCCAGCAAAACGCCCGGAATGGGCCAGAGTCCCTGCGCCTGGTCACCCTTTTATCCCGATGGCGCAGCCGACGAATGGATTGAGGTGGGCTTCAGCCAGCCTATCCATGCCCGTCAGGTCATTATTGCCGAAAACGTTAATCCAGGGGCGGTGGTAAAGGTCATTGTTGTTGACGAAAAAGAACACGAACACGTAGTTTATCGGGCCGAAAACCCCCAGCCCCGCCCAGACCCGCTACTGTATATATTTCCCGGCGACTCATCGTTCATTTGCCAGCGGGTCAGGGTCGTTTTGAACGGGGCCGCTCTGAAGGGCCCCAACCAGATCGATGCCATCGGTATCTCGAGTGATACTAAGCCCGTACCAGTCGGCATTAACCTGTCGGCGGCTACGCCAAAGAACATTCAAAAGGAAAACCTCGGCAAAGCCGTCAATTCGGCGGGGCAGGAAGTGGCCCCGGTGATCTCACCCGATGGCCGGACGCTTTATTTTACCCGTAACTTCAACAAAGCCAACCTGGGCGGGGCCGACCGGCAGGACGTTTGGTATGCGACCCTGGAATCGGGTACTACGGGCAAATCACCGGGCTGGAGCGAAGCCGTC
>JAYVAP010000405.1:0-2296 GCA_043750915.1 Spirosoma sp.
CATCCATCACTTCGTGCGGGGCATGCTCACCGAAAAAGGATTCACCATTTATAATCACTATGTTAACCAACACAACCATGAAGGTCAGTAATACCCGGCGGGCAGCCCTGCTCTGCTTGCTCGCGCTGCTGAGTAGTTCGGGCGGACTGCTGGCTCAAAACCGGCAGGAGTTTACCCTGCAGGAAGCCATTCAGTTTGCCACGCGCGAGAACATCAATGTGCAAACCTCGGTCCTGGATGCCCGAAGTGCCGAAGCCCGGATTCGGGAAGTGAAGTCGGTTATGCTGCCACAGGTAAGCGTGGGCGGTCAGTTGACTTACAATGCCATTATTCAAAGGATTATTGTACCACCGGGTGCTTTTGGCGGTCCGGCATCAACACCCGGCACGGGTGGCACCCCGCCGGGAGATGAAGCCGTAACGGCCATTCCATTCGGCATAAAATTCACGGGAAACCTGCTCGGGTCTGTAAATCAGCTTTTGTTCGATGCCTCGTACAAGATTGGCCTGAAGGCTGCCACTACCCTGCGCGAACTAAGCCAGAAAAACGTTTCGGCTTCCAAAATCAACGTGGCCGAACAGGTTGCCAAAGCCTATTATAACGTCCTGGTCAGCGAGGAGCGCGTTAAGTTGCTTGACTACAGCATTGGCCGGATCGACTCACTCTTCAAGGAAACCCAGGCCATGAACAAACAGGGATTCGTTGAGAAAATTGATGTTGACCGCTTAGAAGTGCAATCCAACAATTTGAAAGCCGAGCGGCAAAATGTTCAGAACCTGATTGGGCTGAGTTATTATCTGCTCAAGTTTCAGATGGGCTTAGGTATCAACGATCCCATTGTACTGACCGACAAAATTCAGCAGCTAAGCGTGGATGAGTTGGAGAAATCCGTAACGTTTGCTCCGGAAGTAGATTATAACCAGCGGATCGAGTTTTCGGCCCTACAAAGTCAGATTGCCCTGGCCGACCTCGACTACCAGAACATTGGTAAGCAGTATCTGCCGCGCGTGCTGGCATCGGCCACGTATGGTTATAACAATGGCCGAAACAACGGATTCGACCTGTTCACAACGAAATGGTTCAACTCGTCGGCCATCAACTTACAGGTTCAGATGCCGGTTTTCGATGGCTTTCAGAAACGCTATGCCGCTCAGCAAAAGAAAATTGCGCTCGACAAAGCTCGCTTAGGCAGCAACTTACTGAAGAACGCCATTGACCTGCAGGTTCGGCAGGCACAGATCACGATTCAGAATAGTGTGCAGACATTGCGGACTCAGAAACGCAACCTCGATCTGGCCCAGGAAATTTTGCGGGTCACGCGCATTAAATACAAAGAAGGCGTTGGCTCGAACATCGAAGTGCTGAACGCCGAATCGTCGTCGCGCGAGGCACAAACCAACTACTTCGCGTCGCTGCTCGATTTCATGCTGGCCAAAGTCGATCAGGATAAGGCAACGGGTAAACTTTACATCGGACAATAATTTTTAAAGCAGACATGAAATCATATTACGCCATTGCCCTGACAGCGTGCTTATTTGCCGCCTGCTCGGGAGAGAAAAAACCCAACGACCTCGCCGGTAAGAAAACAGAACTCGCCGAACTGAAAACCCAGCAGGCCGAACTGACCGCAAAAATCAAAACCCTCGAAGCCGACGTAACTAAACTCGACCCGAGAAAGGCCGAGGAGGCCCGGATGAAAGATGTGGCGGTAGCCCCTGTGGTGGCCGGTACGTTCCGGCACTTTGTGGAAATTCAGGGGACCATCGATGCCAAAAACAATGTGCAGGTTTCGCCTAAGTCGGGTGGGGTTGTCACGGCGGTGTATGTGCGGGAGGGCGACCGGGTGCGGGCCGGACAGCCCATTGCCCGCATTGATGATCAGGTAATGCGCGAGTCGTTAAGCGAGATCAAAACGCAACTTTCGCTGGCCAGCACCATATATCAGAAACAGGCGGCTTTGTGGAATCAACAGATTGGCACTGAGATTCAGTATTTACAGGCCAAAAATAACAAAGAAGCGTTGGAACGGCGGCTGGCTACGCTCAACGTGCAACTGGGCCAGTCAACAGTAACGGCTCCCATTTCGGGCGTTGTCGATCAGGTGACGGTGAAGGTGGGCCAGCTGGCAGCCCCCGGCATCGGGCTGGTGCGGGTGGTTAACCTGTCGCAATTGAAAGTGGTGGCTAAAGTGGCCGACACTTATGCCGGCAGCGTTCGCCAAGGTGACGGCGTTATGGTTGAGTTGCCCGATCTGAAGCGGACGCTGAACTCACGCATCTCGTTTGTAGCCACAACG
>JAYVAP010000406.1:0-3392 GCA_043750915.1 Spirosoma sp.
AATTATGATTCGAGCAATATTGTTCACGGCCACGCTGGCACTTGCCTTTTTCGTAGGTGAGCATTACTACGGAGCCACCTGGCTCCATCCCGGCTGGAAAATGCTGCTGGTCTTTTTTCTGAGTATCTCCCTGCTGACACATCGGCTGGTATCAACTGGTTTACAGGGCAATCAGGAGCGGTTTGTGCCGCTGTACTTAGCCGCCACGGTAGCCCGCTTCGTGCTGGGGCTGGCTTTTGTGGGGGTTTTCCTTTTCTACCGGGTTGAGCGGCACCAAATATTCGTTGTCAACTTTCTTGTACTTTATATATGTTACACGGGTTTTGAGATTTGGGCGGTTAACCGTAACTTGCGGCACGATTCGTAAAACGACCTGTCAATTCATATGATGCGTTCGGTTATTAATAGATTTTTTTTAGCTACGTTACTCATTCTGAGTTCGTTAACATTTGGCCAGGCACAAGAGCATGGCCACGAGGGCGAAGTACCCGCCCAGAAAGGCAAGTTCAATGTGGGCGACATGATAATGCACCACATTAAAGATGAGCACGGGTGGGAACTGGCGCATGGGCTTACCATTCCGCTGCCAGTGATTCTGTATTCGCCTGATCGGGGTTTGGCGGTGTTCTCCTCCTCGCGCCTGGCCCACGACCAGGTTTATAACGGCTATAAGCAGGAGCACGGCAAGATCCACCGGGTCGATGCTGATGGTAAAGCCGTAGCGGGAGCCAGGCTGTATAACTTCTCCATTACTAAAAACGTAGCATCCCTGCTGCTGAGTGCCCTGATTTTGCTGACCCTTTTTCCCGCCGTTAGCCGGGGTTATGCCCGCAACAAAGGCAAAGCACCCAAAGGGGTTCAGTCGCTGCTGGAGCCGATTATTCTGTTCGTGCGCGACGAAATTGCCAAGCCCAGCATTGGCCCTGCCTATACCAAATACCTGCCCTATCTGCTGACGCTGTTCTTTTTCATTCTGGTCAACAACCTCCTGGGGCTGTTGCCGGGCGCGGCCAACCTGACCGGAAACATTGCGGTTACCTTAGTGCTGGCGGTGATCACGTTTCTGATTGTATCGTTCAGTGGCAACAAGCATTACTGGATGCACATTCTTAAACCCACGGGTGTGCCGATTGCGCTGCTGCCCATCATGATTCCGGTCGAAATTATTGGATTGTTCATGAAACCGCTGTCGCTGATGATCCGGTTGTTTGCCAACATCACGGCGGGGCACATCATTATCCTGAGTCTGCTGAGCCTTATATTTCTGGCCAATAGCCTGGGAAGTGCCACCACGAGTTTAGCCATCAGCCCCATTGTGCTGGCGTTTACCCTGTTTCTGAGCCTGATCGAGCTATTGGTTGCCTTCTTGCAGGCGTTTATTTTCACCCTGCTCACGGCCATGTACATTGGCAGTGCCGTTGAAAGCCACCACGAAGCCGATCATGGTATTGGCTACGAAGGCCCGGCAGCCCACTAACTGCCCAACCGGCCAATTTCACTTTGCAATCTTTTGTTTCACGTTTAATAAATCTGTTTTACTATTATGTTCGCCATGTTATTTGCTTTGCTGTTGGAAGCCACGGGTAGTGTATCGGTTATGGGTGCCGCCATTGGTGCTGGTTTAGCCGCCATTGGTGCCGGTTTGGGTATTGGTCGGATTGGCGGCAGTGCCATGGAAGGCATTGCCCGTCAGCCCGAAGCCGCTGGTCGTATTCAAACGGCGATGCTGATTATTGCGGCTCTCATCGAGGCCGTTGCCCTGTTTGCCGCCGTTATCTGTTTGCTGGTAGCCCTGGCTTAATTTGGCCCTGGCCCTGCGCCAACACCCCGGTTTGAGCTGGCCCATTACAATAGGTATGGGCCCCACGGCTCGCTGAACGATTCGGGAAAATGCCCGCCCGGTTTGGGTTTGCCGGCGGGCGGGCATGATCCACCAAAAGATTGACCTTATTTTTGAGCTAATATTTGATTCACCCGCATGGACTTACTTACTCCCGATCTTGGCCTGTTGTTCTGGCAGGTGGTCGTGTTCCTCGCCCTGTTTCTGATTTTGCGCAAATTTGCCTGGACACCCATCACGGACAGCCTGAGCGAGCGCGAAAATAACATTCAAAGTGCGCTGGACCTGGCCGAAAAAACACGCGTCGAAATGACTGCGCTGAAAGCCGATAACGAGAAATTGCTGGTGCAGGCCCGCGCTGAGCGCGAAACCATCCTGCGCGGTGCCAAAGAAATTGCCGATAAAATGGTGGCCGACTCGCGCGACAAAGCCGCTCAGGAAGGCCAGCGTATGCTGGAGCAGGCCCGCGAATCGATGCAGAACGAACGGCAGGCACTGGTAGCCCAACTGAAAAAAGAAGTGGTTACGCTTTCGCTCGATATTGCCGAGAAAGTGCTGCGCCAGGAACTAAGCAACAAATCGGTGCAGGAGAAATTAGTCTCCGACCTGGTTGCCAACTCACGCCTAAACTAACCCATCATGGCCGTAGCCACAGTAGCCGCCCGCTATGCCAAGTCGTTGCTGGACCTGGCAAAGGAAAAGGGCATTGCGGAGACAATGTATACCGACATGACGTTCGTGAAGCAGACGCTGGCCCAAAACCGGCAACTGGCCCTGATTCTGAAAAACCCCATTGTGCGGGCCGAAAAGAAAAATGCAGTCATGAAAGCCGTTTTTGCCACTCGCCTGAACGCGCTGACGATGTCGTTTTTTCAAATTATCGCCAATAAAAACCGCGAAGCCATTATCGATGCCGTGGCCGATCAGTATGTAAGTCAGTACGAGAAGTTACAGGGCGTTGAGCGGGCCACCATCATCACAACTATGCCCCTGACCGATTCGCTGCGGGCGCAGTTCAAGGCCATCGTTATGAAAAGTTCGGTTGCCAAATCTGTTATTCTCGAAGAGAAAATAGATGCCAATTTGATTGGTGGCTATGTTCTTCGCGTTGGCGACCGGCAAATTGATGGCTCCATTCGCAGTCAGCTAAACGATATTCGGCTGCAAATGAACTGATTTGTCAGATATATTTTTTTGATTTATAAAGAAGTCGCTTTTGCTATGGCAGGGGCGACTCCTTTTTTTGCCGTATCTGATCTGGGTTATGCTTACCGGGTAACCTTTAGGGTTTGTCAACTGTTATGCCAATGCCTTCTGGCCCGGTTTATTCACTATTTTTTACCTTGCCAGCCGGGACATTTTCACTGTTATGCCTGAATTCGACCCTAAACAAGAACTTGCCAAAGTACCCCATGAGCCGGGCGTTTACCGCTATTTCGACGCATCGGGCGAGGTTATCTACGTGGGCAAAGCCAAAGACCTCAGAAACCGCGTTGGCAGCTATTTTACGAACTCGAAAGGCCACGACCGCAAAACCCTGCGCTTAATAAGC